>JAGSHF010000215.1 GCA_023954685.1 Flavobacteriaceae bacterium
AAGTGTTAAGTGTTAAGTGTTAAGTGAATTTACATTTTTCTTTGTCCTTAGTTCTTTGTCCTTAGTTCTTAATCCCTGCCTGCGGCAGGCAGGCTTAATACTTATTACTTATTCTTGCGGTCTGGACGGGACTCTTCTCACCCACGTAATGAATTGTTTTACAGGTAAATAATTACCGTTAAAGATTCCTTTTTGATTCTCCCTACCTCTCTGCATCATGAATTTGACTATATTTAGTATTCAACAACCGAATCGATAATTTCCTTCTTTAGAAAAAATATGTTTGATTCTTTACACTCCGATTGTCAAACAGAGTTAATTCAAAAGCAAGAAATTTTGTTTTCTTTCAATTGAAGGATCTGAATTGAAAATGTAACTAATGGATCACCACAAGATGGAATGTAAAAATTGCAACAAGGTTTTAGAACAAAGTTTTGATTATTGCCCTTATTGTGGACAGATAGCGAATCTTGGCCGATTAAATTTCAAACAATTATTAAAAGACTTGTGGAAGGCGTTTAGCGATGCTGATAAAGGGCTCCTGATATTGATAAAACAATTAATAGCGAGGCCTGGCCATGTAGCAAGAGACTATATTTTTGGCAAACGAAAAAAGTATTTTAATCCATTTAGTTTCCTGGCTATTATGGTTGCGATTACTTTATTTTTCATATTGCAATTTGAAAATATTGGCCTCAACTATGCTCAAATAACAACTGGTGATGGAGAGCTATTGCGTTTCTCCTTTAAATACTTCAATTTATTAATCCTTTTAATGTGTCCTATCTATGGCATTGTAATCTGGTTACTTTTTTGGGGGAATCAAATCAATTTTGTGGAAAATTTAGTTTTATCTGCTTATCTGAGTGGCCAGACCATGGTGTATTACATTATTGCATTGATCTTCTTTATCATTTTTCCTTCATCTATTAATATACTGGGTACAATTATTGGAATTCTAATAAGCCTTTGGTATATCATGGCAATACTCCAGTTTTATAGAACCAAATCTTTTTGGAGTATCTTAAAGTCTCTTTCTGTTATTATTATCGCACAACTTATTTCTCAGGGACTTCTGCTGTCGACCTTTTCCATTTATTCAAAATTCACTCTTTGATGCGCCTCAAACTAAATTCGTTCTCTTACGCATTAAGTAATTCTTTCTTGATTAAAGGTATGTTGACATCTTCATCTAACTTTACCTATTTAAAGGTTTTCTTACTTGTCTATTAAGTTAACAACACAACCGTCTTTTTGTCTAAGACTTTGAGGTCTGGACGGGACTCTTAATTTCTAAATAAATATCTTCTGTTTCTCTACTGACATTTATCATAGTAATTTTATGATCAGGCAGTTACCTTTAAAGGTCAATCCAGACCCAATGCTCTCTGGCAAAAATCTACCATTATGAAAAATACAATTTTACTTCTAACAATCTTTGTGATCATGCTTTCGTGTAACGCAATCGCTCAGGACATCAATACAATTTTCAATAACAAATTGACTTTGGATTCTCAATTAAGCCGTCAGACGAAAGCTTTGGATGGTTTAATGGCAGCCTATGGTGAAGTGCAAACGAAGGTTTACAAATTTGAAGGTACTTTTGAAGAGGCCTTCGATAATATGAAAGCTCCGAATAATGCAGATGTGGGCCAAGTAACGAATCAACCTTTGGGCAACAATTATAGTATGTATATTTTAATGACTGAAAATCTTGTACCCAAGCCTATGAGTGATGACTGGTACGAGCAAGCAGCGCAAAAAATCAATGACCTTTCAGGCAAAATGGGGAAATCAGCGTCTATCACTATTCGTGCTCCTGGAATCCAAAATCCTGAAAATTATGGTGTTGGTGACAAAGTCGAAATACGTATGATTTCTTTGAGTAGTCCATATATTGATCTTGACAATTTCAAGGTTATCGAGGGCACCTGGGTGAGTGACATCGTTGCCTCAACTGTGATCACTCAACAAATGCTAGATACTGATTCGGATGACTTTGAAGACGAATGGGAAGAAGAAAATGCAGACTTGGATATGGTTCTTCCAAAAGGGGCTCAATTGGTTCGATTTGATGATGTGGCCGATACAGAACTTCTACAGGGAGATGTGAATTATGTAGTTGAGATATCGACCGATCAAGCAATAAGCTTCTTCAAGAATAATTCAGGGCGTTTCATGAATAGTTTTGAACAATCCCCATTAGGCTCTGAAGATGGGGTTATGATGACTACTTTTTATTTACTAAAGCATAAAGGCGAACTCAAGCCAGGTGATGATGTGATATCCATTACGATGCTGCCAGCTCCCAAGAGTTTACTTTCAGACGTTTTGGGCCGAAATCAGGGGACATGGACGTTAATCTCAGTTAATCGCTGGACCGAAGAAGATTATTAAAACAAAAAAACCTCCTATTCCTCTTAACAGAACATTTCATATCGCTAATTGACTTATATTTAAGAATCAACAAACACATGATCCACTTTTTCAATAAAAATTTATACCCTGTCCGCAAGACAGGAAAAATGACAGATGACAACCTGCTCTCCTAAGATAGTTTGTTATTCTATAATAATTGTACGATATTAATCATTAAACTTTATATTTACTGAAGTATCTATTTCCTAAGAAAGATTAATGAATAAAGCTAAAAACTTACTTCTCTTAATTTCTATTACACAATTCAGTTTCGCAATAATTGCTCAAAATAATGATGAATATTTTATTGATAGTCTTTATCAAGTTATTAAAGCAAACCAAATTGATGATGATTCCAAAGTAGACACTTATCTGGAATTAAGTAAATATTATATATACAAGGATCTGGATTCCGCTGAATCATACGCTCTTAAAGGTCTCGATCTTGCTCATAAAACAAACTACAGAAAGGGACAAGCTGTAGCATATATTCGGAAATGTAAGATTTCTGAATTTTCTGACAACATTGATGAGGCTATTGCATTTGGGAACAAGGCAATCAGCTTGTACGAGACCTTGGACAAAGACCGCAACTATTTGGTGATTCTAAATATTCAGGCCTATTTATATGAAAAACAAACTCATTATGATAAAGCACTCGAATTATACTTTAAGGGACTGAAAGAAGCCAAGAATCAGGAAAATGAATTGTTCAAAGGTGTTTTTTACAATAACGCAGCTGCAGTTTATGCAGCTACCGACCATTTGGATGAAAGTATTGAATTTACATTAAAAGCGATTACAATTTATAAGAAACTTGGGTTGAAAAAGTATTATGGAAGCGCATTGAACAATGTCGGATCTAAGTATATTAAAAAAAAGAAATATGATCTGGCCACAAAATATTTGAATGATGCCAGAATCATTTGTTTGGAAATGAATGATCTTTCTGCACTTCAAAAAATAGAGGAGAATTTAGGATCGATTGCACATGAAAAAGGAGAATATGAACTCGCTTTGAATCATTATTTAAAAGGGCTGGAATATGTCGAACAGTTGGATGACTTAGATGATTTTAAGGCAATTTCCGTTGCTTGGTCTCATGAAAGATTGGCAAAAGTATACATGGATCTGAATTTATACAAATTGGCCTTAAATCATTATAGAAAAACTATCAACTTTGGTGAGAAAACCAATTCAAATGACTTGTTGGTGAATAGTTATTATGGTCTATTTCAAATATATACTGAATTGAACAAACCAGATAGTGCAAATTATTTTATCCAACTGTACTTGCCAATTAACGATAGTATAAAAAAAGAGGTTTTTAGTAAACGCATAGAGGAATTAAATTTTAATGCTAAGCTGGAAAAGGAACGATTAAAACACGTTCAAGAGAAAGGTCTAATCTTGCTTGAGCAAAAAAAGAATCAACTCAAGTTATTATTAGTGATCAGTTTCTTAGTAGTTGTTGTACTTTCTATTTTGTTCTTATGGAATATCAAAAAGAATAAATTGATAAAATCAGAATTGAGAAGTAAATATTTGAGTTCGGAGAAAGAAAAACTAAATTTAGATTTAGAGAGAAGTAATAAAGAGTTATCAACCTCTCTTTTGAATTTGATTGAAAGGAACGAGTTTCTGGCCTCCATATCGGAGAATTTAGACCAAATAAAATCAATTGATCAGGCTGATGACAGAAAGAAGATTCAAGACATATTGCGAAAAATCGATCGGAATACAACAAAGAAACTTTGGAAAGAATTTGAACTTTGCTATGTGAAGGTTCACAAGGACTTTTTTAGTAGATTAAGTTCGAAACACCCTAATTTAACTCATCATGACAGAAGATTATGTGCCTTTACAATCATGAATTTGTCAATTAAAGAAATATCCTCAATTACATATCAAAGAGAACAAACCATTAAGGTTGCCAGATATCGCTTACGTCAAAAATTAGGGCTAGCTAAAAATGAAAATTTGAGTTCCTTTTTAAATACAATTTAATTCTTCTTCTTTGTATTCTTAATCTTCAAAAAATAACCAGATTAATCGCATTTGTATACTTTTTGTATGCAGTTCTTTACCGCCTTCCATAGTTATTTCAAATAACTTTACAATCACTTTAAAACTTAGAATAAAGTTGTGATATGTCAAAAATGGATAAAAACAAATCCTCTGGCAAAAAGAAAGCCAACATCAAATTAAGTGACGAATTAAAAACCCGAAATACCACTTTACGCATTCTCATGCGCAATATTGGAACAGCTAAGGTTAATAAAGAGAATAAAGATATAAACCAAAAACCAAAATCATGAAAACTATTTTTAATATTTCGATTCTTTTATTTGCCATTTGTTTCATTTCCTGCGGCGGGGATGATGATAGTAGCGTTGATAAACATGTAAATGAATCTCACAATCAATTAAGCAGCCCTACTGCTAATGCGGCTAGTGATGTCAAGACCGGTGGATTCACAGCAAACTGGTCTGCTGTTTCTGGGGCAAATGAATATGATATCGATATTGGGAAGGATGCCAACTTTTCATCAATTACAAAACATGCCCATGGAATTGGAGGCACCTCGACTTTTATAGATGGTTTAGATAGTAACACGGAGTACTTTTATAGAATAAAAG
>JAGSHF010000029.1 GCA_023954685.1 Flavobacteriaceae bacterium
AATGAGCACTTTGTACACTTTTCAGGTTTAATCGACGAAATTAGAGAAGGAGATAACGTAGAATTCGATTTACAAGAAGGTAGAAAAGGAATGAACGCAGTAAATGTAAAAGTAATTTAATATATCTTTTTCACGTTTAACAAAAAAAGCCTATCAATTAATTGATAGGCTTTTTTAGTTATATGTTTTTTTGTCAATGACTAAAACATCTCTCTTCCTGAGAAATGAAATGCACCTTCAATAGCTGCGTTTTCATCACTATCACTTCCGTGAACAGCATTTTCTCCAATAGAAGCAGCATATAATTTACGGATTGTTCCTTCTGCAGCATCAGCTGGATTAGTAGCTCCAATTAAAGTTCTAAAATCTTCAACTGCATTGTCTTTTTCAAGAACTGCAGCCACAATTGGTCCTCTTGTCATGTACTCAACCAATTCTCCAAAGAATGGACGTTCATTATGAACAGCATAAAATGCTTCAGCATCTGCCTTAGTCATTTGCGTTAATTTCATCGCTACGATACGAAATCCAGAAGCTGTAATTTTTTCTAATATTGCGCCAATATTCCCTTTCTCAACAGAATCCGGCTTAAGCATTGTAAATGTTCTATTTGTTGCCATTGTAATTGTTTAAATTTCGTGCAAAAATAACGCTTTTTACTAGATTAACAACTATTAATAGGACTGAATTAAATCTTGCTGTAAGACGTTACCATCACCCCGCATTTCCATTGTAATGGTTTTGGTTTCAAAGTTAAATTTCAACACACCAAAACTTAAACTAGTCACAACCTTACCAATTCGATTTGCATTGGGTTCATTGGTGAAATTACTATAAGAATGTGTCAATCCTGATGATGTGAAATCAATTAAAGGATATGACATACCCTCAAATTTCGTTTTAGAAAATTCCGAAATATGTCGATCTCCAGACAAAACAACCACACCCTTAGCATTAGACTTAACAATAAGCTCATATAACTTATCTACTTCATGAGGCATATTTCCCCATTTTTCATAACCATGTTCATATGACAGCACTTGAATACTACTCACTATTAAATTAAAATCAGCTTTAGAATTTGAAAGCTCGGTTTCTAACCATTCCCACTGTGCCTTTCCTAATAGTGATCCTTCTCCATAAGGATTTGGATCATATCTCCTATTAGAATCTTTTGAAGGTGTTAAAGCCGCTCTAAAATAGCGTGTATCTAAAACAATAAGTTTCACGTTCCCGTTTGATACGCTAATATTTTCAGCATAATACACCCCTTTCCTACGTCTACGTTCATGGTCTTCTGGTACCCCTAAAAAATCTAATAACAATTGCTGACTCTCGTCCTTTACCGCAAATTCCTCGCCACCATCGTTAAGTCCATAATCATGATCATCCCATGTACCGTGAACATTAGTATTCTCTATAATCTTACTATAGCCGTCTTGATTAAGCTGTTGTTTATAATGTTCAGCCATTAAACTCATGTCATCAGTGTCAGAATAAATAATATCACCGCCCCAAATCCAATACGATGGATTATTTTCCAATACATCATCCCAAAGGGTGTTCTCCATATTTTGCTTATTACAAGAACCAAAAGCAATTACTAAATCAGTATTGTTATCTGCTTTTGCTAAGGCATTAATATCAGTAGTTTTACAGGAAAATAGGCAAAGTAAAATACTTATACCAAAAATTAGGATTCTCATCGTACTAAATTAAATGGTTAATTTTAAACAAAAGTAGCATAATGGTTTTAAAGGATTTGTTATTAAATTGTATATTCGCTGGCATATGACAAAAAGTGATATTTCTGAAATAAAACAATTGCTATCAACACCAAAAAAAGTGGTGATTGTTCCGCATAAAAATCCTGATGGTGACGCTATTGGGTCTACCTTAGGATTGTACCATTATCTGAAAAACACTGCACATGAGGTGACTATTATAGCGCCAAATGATTATCCTGATTTTCTAAAATGGATGCCTGCTGAAAATTTGATTGTAAATTTTGAATTCAAAAATGCACAAAGCCTGAAGTTAATTGAAGAGGCCGAATTAATTTTTACTTTAGATTTTAATGCCTTACACCGTACAGGTGCTATGGCAACACCTCTAAAAAATGCAAAAGCGATTAAGATTATAATTGATCATCATCAGCAACCAGAAGACTATGCTACTTTTATGTATTCTGATGTAAATATGTGTTCTACTTGCGAAATGGTTTATCATTTTCTGGAAATGCTAGATGCTACCGATGCTATTAATCAAGCCATTGCCACCTGTTTATACGTAGGTATCATGACGGACACAGGATCATTCAGGTTTCCTTCAACCACTAGCACCACACACCGCGTTATAGCTGAATTGATTGACAAAGGAGCAAATAACAGTCAAATTCATAATAATATATATGATAGTAATAGTTATAATAAACTGCAACTATTAGGCCGGGCTTTAAATAATTTAAAAGTCATTCCGGAGTTACATACAGCCTACATTACCTTAACTCAAAATGAGTTAAACAGTCATAACTTCAAAAAAGGAGATACCGAAGGTGTTGTTAACTACGGTCTTTCTATTAAAGGCGTTAAATTTGCCGTCATATTTATTGAACATCAACAAGAACATATTGTAAAAATATCTTTGCGCTCAAAAGGTGATTTTGATGTTAATGCATTAGCACGTGAGCACTTTAGTGGCGGCGGTCATATTAACGCTGCTGGTGGACGTAGCGAGTTGAACCTAGAAGAGACCATCACAAAATTTATTAGTATCTTGCCGAGCTATAAAAAAGAGCTTCAATCATGAAAAAGTTATTGGTAATGTCATTGTTTGTATTGGCGTTGGTAAGTTGTAAATCTCCAGAAGCCAGACAACCGATTACACATACTTCGGGTTCGTTCATTAAGACATCGGCACAACGTAATATAAAACTTAATGAGGCGCAACACGCTCAGATACTTGATATTATTGAAGGCCATAAAGAAGTTGAGTATGTAACTTCTGAAAATGGCTTTTGGTACTATTACAACACCAAAATTGAAGGCGATAGTATTACCGCTAAATTTGGAGACATTGTGAACTTTAATTATAATGTAAAAGATCTCAATGGTGCTATAATTTATTCAGAAGCCGAAACAAAAACACAAAATTACGCCATGGATCAAGCAGAACTATTTTCAGGAATGCGTGAAGGTTTAAAATTAATGTATGTTGGAGAAACTGTAACTTTCATGTTTCCTTCTCAAAAGGCATATGGCTATTATGGCGATGAAAATAAAATTGGAACGAACCTTCCTCTCATTTGTAAAGTAACAATAAACTCAATAACCCAAAAAGAAAACAATTAAAATGAAAATTTTCAAAAACTCAATTAAATTAATGGCCTTGGCCTTACTTTTTACAGTAGGAGCTTGTAATGATAAATACCCGGATTTAGGTGACGGTTTATTTGCTGAAATGATAACAAGCAAAGGCACAATTGTTATTAAGCTTACACCAGAAAAAACACCAGTTACTGTTGCTAATTTTGTAGCGTTAGCTGAAGGTACACATCCAATGGTAACTGACAGTATGAAAGGTAAGCCTTTCTATAATGGGCTTACATTCCATCGTGTTATGGATAAGTTTATGATTCAAGGTGGTGACCCGTTAGCTGCTGGAACAGGTGGACCAGGATACAAATTTGGTGATGAATTTGATGATACACTTAAACATGATAGACCGGGGATTATCTCTATGGCCAATGGCGGCCCTGATGGTAATGGCTCTCAATTCTTTCTTACTGAAGTACCAACACCTTGGCTAGATAACCGCCATTCTGTTTTTGGTGAAATCGTTTTAGGACTTGATGTACAAGATTCAATTTCTAATGTAGAAGTTGCTCCTGGAAATAACAAACCTTTAGATGTTGTATATATTAATGAAGTTAACATTATTAGACAAGGTTATGACGCTCGTAATTTTGATGCTGTAAAAGTTTGGGAAACTGAATTACCATTACTAGCCGAAAAGAAAAAGCAAAGACAAGAAGAAGCTCGTTTAGCAGCAGAAGAAGCTCAAAAAGAAGCTCAAGCAAAAACCGCTAAAGTAGCAGCTGAATTAGTGCCAATTTTAAATGAATATAAAGGCAAATCAACAGCAACAACCACTGGTCTTTTAAAGTATGTAATTAATAAAGGTAATGGCACCAAAGTGAAACAAGGTGACAAGGTTACCATTTGGTATGAAGGTTATTTCGCTGATGGTGTTTTATTTGATTCTAACAAAAAAGACGTTGAAGAAAAATATGGAAGATTAAACCCTCAAAAAGAACAACGTGGTATGTACAGTCCAATGCCGATGGAAATAACACCAGATGCTCAGATAGTAGCTGGTTTTAAAGAGGCAGCTGCAAGTATGGAAGTAGGTGAAAAGAGTTACTTTTACTTACCATCACATTTGGCTTATGGTGAAGCTGGACGTGGTGAAATTAAACCAAATACAGATTTAGTATTTATCATGGAAATGCTAGAGATTACAAAATAAAATAATGTGAAAGCAAAAAAAAAGGCAGCTCATTGAGCTGCCTTTTTTTGTGTTCTATTTAATTACTTCTTCGGAATACGTTTTAAAATTTCCAGTACAAATTTCCAGTATTTTTTTACCGATGAAATTTGTGCGCGTTCATCAGGGGAATGTGCTCCTTTAATATTTGGTCCAAAACTAATCATTTCCATATCTGGATAATGCTGCCCCAAAATACCACATTCTAACCCCGCATGACATGCAGCTACATGAGCTTTCTCTCCATGTAACTCTTCATACAAATCAGCCATCACTTTTAAAATAGAAGCATCCATTTTAGGTGTCCATCCGGGATATTCACCAGAAAATTCTACCTCACAACCTGTTAATTCAAATGTTGCACGTAAGGTATTTGCTAAATCGTTTTTTGAACTATCAACAGAAGAACGTGTTAAACATTTAATATTAATTTCCCCAGATTTTACAATCACTCGAGCTATATTGTTTGATGTTTCCACTAAATCAGGAATATCGGCACTCATTCTATAAACGCCATTCCATGCGGAATAAAGTGCACGTGTTAATCCTTCTTGAACACCCAAATCCATAATGCTTTCCGGTGTATCTGTTTTACTAATTAAAATAGCTAACTGAGGCTCCATTGTTTTGAGTTCAGTTTTAATAATTTGAGATAAAGCTTGCATCTCAAATTCAAATGCATCTTGATGTACAGCATCTATTGCTACTAAAGCAAAACTTTCACGCGGAATAGCGTTACGTAAACTACCACCGTTAATTTCAGAAATTCTCAATCCAAAGTTCTCAAAACCATCAAACATTAAACGGTTCATGATTTTATTTGCATTTCCAAAGCCTTTATGTATATCCATCCCTGAATGCCCGCCTTGTAATCCTTTTACATTTATGGTATACCCAATTTTTGTTTCAGGAGTTTCTTCTTCATTATAAGCTCTAAAAGCCGTAATATCTACACCACCAGCACAGCCTACGCCAATTTCGTCATCCTCTTCGGTATCCAGATTTAAAAGTATCTCACCATTTAACAGCCCTGATTTTAAACCCATGGCTCCTGTCATTCCAGTTTCTTCATCAATAGTAAATAAGGCCTCCAAACTTGGGTGTGCAATTTCAGTACTCTCTAAAATGGCCATAATTGTAGCCACACCTAGTCCGTTATCTGCACCTAATGTTGTACCATTTGCCTTAACCCAATCACCATCGATATACATTTCAATACCTTGAGTAGCAAAATCAAACGTTGTTGACGAATTCTTTTGGTGCACCATATCCAGATGTGATTGCATCACAATAGGTTTTCTATCTTCCATTCCTGGAGTCCCTGGCTTTCTAATGATCACGTTCCCAACCTCATCGACTATAGTTTCTAATTCTAAATCATTACCAAAAGCGACCATAAATGCAATGACTTCCTCTTCTTTTTTTGAAGCACGAGGTACAGCATTTAAATCTGCAAATTTGTTCCATAGCCCTTTGGGCTCAAGTTGTCTTATTTCTGAATTCATAGTTTTGTTAAAAGTTTACAAAGGTAATATTTAGAATCTAAGTTTTGAAAAAAATTATGTACGTTTGGTATGATGCTCAAAAACAAGAAAACAATTATTGCCATTAGTTTAATTCCACAATACTTTTTGGTGCAATTACTTTCTAATTTTCCTGAGTTTATTGAACACTTTTATAGCCAAGGTCTTTATACTATAACCTCAAAATTATTGAGATTTACTTTTGGGTGGATTCCTTTTTCCATTGGAGACCTCTTGTATACCCTAGCAGGCATTTACATTATTAGATGGTTTATCATAAACAGAAAAAGAATTAGAAAAGACACTAAAAACTGGTGTGTTGATATACTTTCAACAATAGCGCTTGTTTATTTTGCTTTTCATCTGTTTTGGGGCATGAATTATTACAGGCTCCCCATTCATCAAACACTTAATCTCGATTATCAATATACCACAGCCGAATTGATTGATGTTGCGAATCAATTAATTGAAAAGACTAATGCTGTACACCTTCAAATAACACAAAATGATAGTATTAAAGTAGACATTCAATATACTAAAGCTGAGTTATTAGCACTTTCAGATAACGGCTATTTTAATCTTGCCAATAAAATTCCAGAACTATCATTATCGCCTTCCAGCACTAAATTGTCCCTGTACAGTTTACCCCTTACCTATATGGGTTTTTCCGGCTACTTAAATCCTTTTACTAACGAAGCTCAAATTGATGGCTTAATTCCACTCTTCAATTATCCATCTACAATAAGTCACGAAAAAGGACATCAAATAGGATATGCGGCCGAAAATGAGACAAATTTTATTGGCGTTTTGGCTACAATCTATAATGACGATATTTATTACAATTATTCAGGTTATGCTAATGCTTTAAGACATTGTTTAAATGAAATCTATAGAAGGGATAAAGCCACCTACGACGAATTAGTTAGTATGGTAAATATAGGTGTCCGTAAAAATTACCAAGAGATTTATGAGTTTTGGAACGCTTATGAAAACCCTCTGGAGCCTATTTTCAAATTCACCTATAGTAATTTTCTAAAAGCCAACAATCAAGACAAGGGTATTGAGAGTTATAGTTACGCTGTGGCCCTGATCGTAAATTACTTCAAAGTAAACCCAATATAAACGTTAAAAATATCTTAATTTAAAAAACATTCTTAGTATTTCAGTACCTTTAAATTCTAATTTTTTACCAACCAAATATGACAAAAAAGTATCTCATTCTATTGATGCTTATGTGCAGTATAAGTTTATTTGCACAAGAGCACTTTCCGAAAAATGATGGCGTAAAATCTGAAAACACAAATTACACAGCATTTACTAATGCTAAAATTTATGTTACGCCAACCGAAGTAATTGATAAAGGCACCTTGCTGATCCATGACGGTAAAGTTGTTGCCTCTGGAGCCTCAATAAACATTCCTGAAAATGCAGTAGTTGTTGATCTTTCAGGTAAAAGCATTTATCCATCGTTCATCGATTTATACTCCAGTTTTGGAGTTGAAAAGCCAAAACGTCAAGGGTTTGGCCGAGGTCAATATGATCCAACTCGTGAAGGTTTCTATTGGAATGACCATATTAGACCAGAGCAGAATGCCGTAGATCATTTTAAATTTGATGCGAAATCAGCATCAGCTTTAAGAAAAGCAGGCTATGGTGTAGTAAATACACATTTACAAGATGGTATCATGCGTGGTACTGGAGCACTAATTGCTTTAACCGGTGAAGGTGGTGATGCTGAGCGTATTTTAGACGATCAGTCTGCATCTTATTTATCGCTTAGTAAAAGTTTAAAATCTTCTCAATCTTATCCTAGTTCCATTATGGGGACATTCGCTCTTATTAGACAAGTAAATCACGATGCCGATTGGTATGCAAAAGGTGGTATTACTGTTAAAGACCGTTCATTAGAAGCATTTAATACCAACAAAGATCAAATTCAAATTATTATGGCTGGTAGTAAAGCCAACGCCTTGCGAGTTGATAAAGTAGGAGACGAATTTGGTACTCAATACATTATTGTAGGCGGTGGTGATGAATATGAACGCATCGAAGAAATAAAAGCCACGAACGCTACGTACATTTTGCCTTTAAATTTCCCTAAAGCTTATGATGTTGAAGACCCCTTCGCTGCAAGTGTTTTAGAGCTGTCGGCTATGCGTGAATGGAATCAAAAACCATCAAATCCAAAAACATTGGCGGAAAATGGCGTAAAATTTACATTTACTTCGGATGGTTTAAAATCACCTAGTATGCTTAAAGCAAATGTGATGATGGCTATTAAATACGGTTTAGATAAAACAACAGCACTTGAAGCCTTAACAACAGTACCAGCGGAGATTATTGGACAATCGGGTAAAGTAGGTTCACTTAAAAATGGAGCCTATGCGAATTTTCTAATCACTTCAGGAGATATATTTACTAAAAGCACAACGCTTTATGAAAATTGGGTGAAAGGAGATAAGAATGTTATTAATGACATGAATATTAAAGCAATAAGCGGCGATTATTCCTTTGCTGCTGATGGAAAAAATTATGATATCACAATTTCTGGTACATCGAGCAAACCTAAAGCTAGCATCATTAGTGATGGTAAGAAACTAGGGTCTAAAATTACTTACAAAGAGAATTGGGTAAACCTAACGTTTACTGGTGCTGATGAAAAACAACAAGAGTTCATGCGCTTTACGGCAAGAGTTGATGACAGTTCTAATCTAAACGGTAAACTTATTGATACAAATGGTAACACCACCAATGTATCATTAAAGAGGAGGCCTTTGGAAGCTGAGCCTAAGTCCGGCGGCAAAAATACTAAGAACGGTACTGGCAAGTCTGATGTTAAAATGATTCCAGTTACTTATCCTAACGGTGCATATGGTGCTTCTGAATTACCAAAACAAGAAACCGTATTATTTAAAAACGCAACTGTTTGGACTAACGAATCTGATGGCGTTTTAGCAAACACAGACGTTCTCATTAAAAATGGAAAGATTTCTAAAATAGGCAGCAATTTGAGTGCTAGCGGCGCAAAGGTTGTAGACGCTACAGGAAAACATTTAACAACAGGAATTATTGATGAGCATTCGCATATTGCCGCTGCCAGCATTAATGAAGGTGGTCAAAATTCTTCAGCTGAAGTTACTATTGAAGATGTTATTGACCCAGATGACGTTGACATTTATAGAAATTTAGCTGGAGGTGTAACCTCTATTCAAATTTTACACGGTTCTGCCAACCCTATTGGTGGACGTTCTGCAATTATTAAACTAAAATGGGGTGAGTCTGCTGAAAATCTCATTAATAAGAACGCACCTAAATTTATAAAATTCGCTTTAGGTGAAAATGTAAAACAATCACGTTCTCAAAACGGCACGCGTTTTCCGAGAACAAGAATGGGTGTTGAACAATTATTTGTAGATAATTTCACTAGAGCCCAAGCTTATGAGGCTAAAAAGAATAGTGGACAACCCTATAGATATGATGTTGAGATGGAAACCTTAGTAGAAATTCTTAATGGTGAACGTTTTATTAGTTGTCACTCTTATGTTCAAAGTGAGATTAACATGATGATGAAAGTTGCTGAAAGATTTAATTTCAAGATGAACACATTTACTCACATTCTAGAAGGTTATAAAGTGGCTGATATCATGAAAGAACACGGCGTAGGTGCTTCAACATTTAGTGATTGGTGGGCCTATAAGTTTGAAGTTAATGATGCCATTCCCTATAACGCTTCAATCATGCATAATATGGGCATCACAACTGCAATAAATAGTGATGATGGTGAAATGTCGCGACGATTAAATCAAGAAGCTGGAAAAATTGTTAAGTACGGTGGTGTAAGTGAAGAAGACGCCTGGAAAATGGTGACTTTAAATCCAGCTAAACTATTGCATATCGACGATCGCGTTGGAAGTATAAAAGTTGGAAAAGATGCTGATATGGTATTATGGAGCGATCATCCATTATCTGTTTATGCTATAGCTGAAAAAACAATGATTGAAGGTGCTACATATTTCGACATTGAAAAAGACAAGCAAATGCGCACACAAATACAACAAGAGCGTAACGAGTTGATGACAATGATGCTACAAGATAAAAATAAAGGTATGAAAACACAACCTGTTAAAGCAGATGATAAGCAACAACTTCATTGTGATTCAATGGACTAAAGAAAAATAAATTATGAGACACATAAAATATATATACTCAGTTTTAATGTTATGTTGCACGATCACATTTGCGCAACAAACACCAGCTGATAAACAAACAGAAGCAATTACAATCACGGGAGCAACAATTCATGTTGGTGACGGATCAGTAATTCAAAGTGGAACGGTTGTATTTGAAGACGGAAAAATTCAAGCCGTAGGAAATTCAAGCACGGCTACAAAAGGTAAAGTCATTGATGCTTCAGGAAAACATATTTATCCTGGTTTTATTGGTGCTAATACTAGTTTAGGATTAGTAGAAGTTGATGCGGTCAATGCGAGTAATGATCAAGCTGAAATGGGAAGTATGATTCCGCATGTAAGAAGTTTAATAGCATATAATGCTGAATCTAAAGTCGTTGAATCTATGCGACCAAATGGTATTTTAACTGCTCAGGTTTCTCCAAATGGCGGACGGTTCTCCGGAACTTCTTCTATCATGCAATTGGATGCTTGGAACTGGGAAGATGCCGCTATTAAGAAAGATGATGGCGTGCACTTGAATTGGCCAAGTAGTTTTTCACGTGGACGTTGGTGGTTAGGTGAACCAAGAGGTTTAAAACCTAATAATAATTACGCAAAACAGGTTGGTGCTATTGAAAATTTTGTAAACGAAAGTAAAGCCTACTTAGCTGGAAAGCGTGATACTAAAAACCTACCCTATGATGCCATGGAAGGTTTATTTAATGGAAATCAAAAAATCTACATTCATGTTAATGATGAAAAAGGAATTACTGATGCTGTAAATTTTTCAAAATCTAATGGAATGAATATGGTCGTTGTAGGAGGTTATCAAGCACATGCTGTAACTGAATTACTGAAGAGTAATAATATTCCTGTTTTAATAGATCACACACACAGTTTGCCTGCCATTGCTGATCACGATTATGATCTTCCGTATAAGAATCCAAAATTATTAGCGGATGCCGGTATTTTGGTTGGTATTCATACAGGAAATAATTCTAACTTTCAAACTCGTAACTTACCTTTTTATGCGGGTCAAGTTGTAGGACAAGGGATGAGTAAAGAAGATGCTTTGAAGTTAATCACATCTAACCTTGCTAAAATTTTAGGAATAGATGATCAATTAGGCTCTATTGAAGTTGGCAAAAACGCTACACTTTTTATTAGTGAAGGTGATGCCTTAGATATGAGAGGCAATCAATTAATAAAAGCTTTTATTGACGGTAGAGACATCAGCTTAGAAACGCATCAAACTGAGCTATGGAAACGCTATAGTAATAAGTATAAAAGCAACTAAATTTAAGTTTCTTTTTATAAAAAAAGCGAGCCGATTGGCTCGCTTTTTTTATGTTATAACCAGTGTATAAATAACTAATATTATTTAACATCCATTAATTCTACATCAAATACTAAAGTTGCATCCGGAGGAATTACACCACCAGCACCTCTTGCTCCATAACCTAAGTCACTAGGGATTACAAAACGAGCTTTATCTCCAACTTGTAATAAACTAATACCTTCATCCCATCCCGGAATAACTTGTCCCATTCCTAAAGGAAAATCTATAGGCGCATTACGCTTATAAGAAGAATCAAACACAGTACCATCTATTAATTGTCCTTTATAATGTACTGAAACAGTTTGTCCTTTTTCAGCCTTAACTCCAGATCCTTTTTGAAGAATTTGATAACGTAAACCGCTATCAGTTTGATCAAAACCAGCTGCAATTTTATCTAATTCTTTATTTTGAGTCGCTTTTTCTTCTGCCATACGTTTTTCTCTTGAACCTTCAAATGTTCTAAAGGCTTCAACAGCATTATAAGCTTCAGCCTCTGCACCCACTTTTATAATTTCCAAAGTATCAATAGTGTCATCCTGTGCAATAGTATCAACAACATCTTGACCTTCAATAACTTTACCAAAAACAGTATGATTACCATCTAACCAAGGCGTTTCAACATGCGTGATAAAAAACTGACTACCGTTAGTTCCAGGTCCTGCATTTGCCATAGACAAAATACCTGGAGCATCATGTTTCAAATCAGGATGAAACTCATCATCAAATTGGTAACCTGGATTTCCTGTCCCTGCTCCTTGAGGGCAACCTCCTTGGACCATAAAATCAGTAATAACGCGATGAAATTTTAATCCATCATAATAAGGAGTCCCTTGAGGTTTAGCCGAGTTTTCTAAATTCCCTTCAGCTAAAGCCACAAAATTACCAACTGTTCCTGGTGTTTTTTGATATTCTAAAGCGACAACAATTTCGCCTTTACTTGTGTTAAATTTTGCGTATAAACCGTCTTGCATTGTTCTAATTTTTAAGAAAGTGCAAAGATACGCATTGATTTATAATTTTTGTGTATGGTTTTAAAACAATTTAATTAGTTTTACGCTACAAAAGAGACTCATGAAAACATTGATAAGTAAAATTTTTAAAGGATCTGGATCATCAAGCTTAAAAGAGAAAGCCCGTCAGCAAAATAAAGCTAGTGATATTATAAAAAGTATAGAAGAACAAGCTTTTGCCATATCAGAATACAACGTCATGTACGGTGCAACTCGAGAACTTGGCGGGTATTTTTATTTTAAAACTTTTATTATTGGCGCATTTAAAGTAAAAACCAAAAACGGGGCACAATTAAAAATTAATGGGGTTGATTTTAGTCTTAACCTAAAAACTGATATGGACGAATTTGAGTCGGAACATACTAGTTTTCCTGCACGTTATATGACAAGTATAGATTTTCAATTGGAAGAAACTGACATAGCAAAAATGGAGTCAACTGGTATCAAATCTCTAGAACTGCTAACTAAAAACCAAAGTATCGTTTTTAAGGTATAAATCAATTGGCAACTTCACTTATAAATTTAATGCGATAAAGCCGTAATTCTTCATCATCATAATCGCCATCAAACTCATCAATGGCGACATCAATTTTATCGGATTCGGCTTCCATAAAATAATCGTGAATTTCTTCCTGCTGATCTTCATCAAGAATATCCTGAATCCAATAATCAATATTCAATTTTGTCCCAGAAAAAACAATAGCCTCCATTTCTTTAATGAAATCACCCATTTCCATCCCTTTGGCTGACGCAATATCATCAAGACGTAATTTTCTGTCAATATTTTGGATGATATAAAGCTTTAACGCCGAGTTACTTCCGGTAGATTTCACCACCATATCTTCTGGCCGTTCAATATCATTCTCATCTACATACTTTGATATTAAAGCCACAAAATCTTTTCCATATTTTTTAGCTTTCCCCTCCCCTACACCATGTACATTAGATAATTCATTAACTGTTTTAGGATATTTAAGTGCCATATCTTCCAAAGACGGGTCTTGAAAAATAACGAATGGTGGTACACCTAATTTTTTGGCATTTTGTTTTCTTAAGTTTTTAAGCAATTTCATTAGAGTTACATCAGCAACAGCACCACTACCTTTCGCTGCTGTTATAACGCCATCATCTCCACCTTCGTCAAAGAGGTGGTCCTCAGTCATCATAAAGGATTTTGGCTCGCCTAAATAGGCCTTACCTTGATCCGTGACTTTCAATACCCCATAGGTTTCAATATCCTTTCGCAGCATTCCTGCTACTAAAACTTGACGAATCAATGCCATCCAATACTTACTATCTTTTGATTTTCCAATCCCAAAAAATGGTTGATCATTCGTTCTATGAGAATTAATTAATGCATTTTCTTTACCAATTATCACATTAACTAAATCCTTACTCTTATATTTTTCATTCGTTTTCGAAACCACTTCGAGAAGCTGCTCAACTTCTGGTTGAGCTTCTTTTTTAGATTTAGGGTTTCTAACGTTATCATCCAATTCACCACCCTCACCGGTTTCATTATCAAATTCTTCACCAAAATAATGCAGAATAAATTTGCGTCTTGACACTGAAGTTTCAGCGAAGGCTACAACTTCTTGTAGTAAAGCATGTCCTATTTCTTGCTCAGCAACAGGTTTACCAGACATGAATTTTTCGAGTTTCTCAATATCTTTGTAAGCATAATAAGCCAAACAATGGCCTTCTCCTCCATCACGTCCAGCACGCCCGGTTTCTTGATAATAACTCTCTATACTTTTAGGAATATCATGATGAATTACAAAACGTACATCAGGTTTATCAATGCCCATTCCAAAAGCAATGGTAGCCACCACAACATCTACATCTTCCATTAAAAACATATCTTGGTGCCGTGCTCTTGTTTTTGCATCTAAACCGGCGTGATATGGTACTGCCTTAACACCATTTACCTGTAATACTTGAGCCAGTTCTTCAACCCTTTTTCTACTTAAACAATAGACAATTCCTGATTTTCCCTCATTTTGTTTTACAAATCGAATAATATCTGCATCTACATTTTTAGTTTTTGGACGTACTTCATAATACAAATTTGGTCTATTAAAAGAAGCCTTGAATGTTCTTGCATCAGTAATGCCTAAATTTTTAAGAATATCCTCTTGAACTTTTGGTGTAGCCGTTGCTGTTAAACCAATAACTGGAATATTATCACCTATACGTTTTAAAATATGCCTAAGATTGCGGTATTCTGGTCTAAAGTCATGGCCCCATTCGCTTATACAATGTGCTTCATCAATTGCCATGAATGAAATTTTCACAGATCGCAAAAATTCAACATTTTCTTCTTTGGTTAAAGATTCTGGAGCTACATATAACAATTTGGTAATACCATCTGTAATATCTGACTTCACCTGCTTGATCTCAGTTTTATTCAATGAAGAGTTCAACACATGTGCAACACCAACCTCATCTGATATACCTCTTATAGCGTCCACTTGATTTTTCATCAATGCAATCAACGGTGAAACCACAATAGCCGTACCTTCTTGCATTAACGCAGGTAGCTGGTAACATAAGGATTTACCTCCTCCCGTTGGCATAATAACAAAAGTGTTATTACCTCCTAAAATACTTTCAATTACGCCTTCTTGAAGTCCCTTAAATTTATTAAAACCGAAAAACTTTTTTAAAGCAGCGTGTATATCTTTAATCTCAATACTCATTAATCCCTGAAATTACAATTTAGTAAGTCTATTAATTTACAAAAAAATGAAACAAAAACTTCATTTTCCATATAATAAGTGACCTCTCATAATTTTTTTTTGTTTTTTTGTAGAACATTTTAAAGATAACAAAATCTTTAATCGCATCAAACTTAAAAATAGAAATTTTGAATACAAACCATTCAATTCTAAATATTGCAAAATCGACTATAAAATTGGAGAGTGAAGCTATTGCGAATTTAGCGAATTTGCTTACAGATGATTTCGCAAATGCGGTAAATATCATTTATAGCTCTAAAGGTAGAGTCATAATTACTGGAATTGGTAAAAGTGCTATAATTGCCAATAAAATTGTGGCCACATTAAATTCAACTGGAACACCTTCAGTATTTATGCATGCAGCAGATGCAATTCATGGTGATTTGGGATTGATCTTAGAAGATGATGTGGTGATTTGTATTTCAAAAAGTGGAAATACTCCAGAAATAAAGGTTTTGGTTCCATTGATAAATAATGGTCCTAATAAAATGATTGCTATTACCGGCAATAAAGATTCCTTTTTAGGGCAACAAGCAGATTTTGTTCTTGATGCATTTGTAGAAAAAGAAGCTTGTCCTAATAATTTAGCGCCTACTACTAGCACAACCGCTCAATTAGTTATGGGAGATGCTCTAGCGGTTTGCTTATTAGAATTACGCGGGTTTTCAAGTAAGGACTTCGCTAAATATCACCCTGGCGGCGCTTTAGGTAAAAAATTATACTTGAGAGTTAATGATTTATCTTCGGTCAATCAAAAACCACAGGTTGAAGCAAATACAGACATAAAAAAAGTTATCGTTGAAATCTCCGAAAAAATGCTCGGTGTTACTGCGGTAGTGGAATCAGGAAAAATAATAGGCATTATAACAGATGGCGATTTAAGACGTATGCTTGCTCAAGAAGATGATTTTAGTAAGCTAACAGCAAAAGATATTATGAGTCCAAACCCCAAGCGTATTGACAGTAATGCTATGGCGGTAGACGCTAAGGAAGTTATGGAAACTTATGGCATTTCACAATTATTAGTAGAGCAAGATGATTTATATGCTGGTGTGGTTCATCTTCATGATTTAGTTAAAGAAGGTATCATATAATGGCACAGAAAAATATTAACGAAATGTCTTTTTTAGA
Source organism: Flavobacteriaceae bacterium (assembly GCA_023954685.1). Classification (GTDB taxonomy): domain Bacteria; phylum Bacteroidota; class Bacteroidia; order Flavobacteriales; family Flavobacteriaceae; genus JAGSHF01. The sequence continues at coordinate 16,459 of JAGSHF010000029.1, forward strand.
CCATCTTGAAGATTTAAGATGGCACCTCATTAGAGCGACAAGCTCTATATTAATAATTGCTTCAGTTGCTTTTATTTTTAGTAGACAATTATTTAAGTTTATCATATTTGCACCAACCGAAATGGACTTTCCAACATATAGCATGTTGTGCAAAGCTTCAAAAATCATTAATGTTGAAACAACATTTTGCGGTGAAGAACTTCCAATGATTATACAAAGTAGAACCATGGCTGGGCAATTTTCAGCAGATATTTGGACTTCTATCTATGCAGGATTTATTTTGGCTTTTCCATATGTAATCTATCAACTCTGGAAATTTATAAGCCCTGGAATGCATATTAATGAACGTAGACATTCTCGAGGCTTTATTATCATATGCTCCTTGCTATTTTTTACTGGAGTTCTGTTTGGGTATTATATCGTAACGCCTTTATCTATTAATTTTTTAGCGAATTATAGCATCTCCGATTTAGTGGATAATCAAATTGACATCGGCTCTTATATTGGGCTTGTTAGGTCTGCTGCCATAGCTTCCGGATTAGTCTTTGAATTGCCCATAATCATATATTTCTTGACTAAAATAGGGTTGGTAACTCCAGAATTTTTAAAAAAATATCGAAAATATGCTTTGGTCATTGTATTAGTTTTATCTGCTATAATTACACCTCCAGATATCGCGAGTCAAGTTATCGTTGCTATTCCTATTTTAATTTTATATCAAATAAGTATTTACATTTCCAAAGTGGTTATAAGAAATCAAAAACGCAAAGCCAAATCTAATGTCTAATAAAGTAGAAGAATTCAATAGTTATCGTGAGCAAATGAATGACAAAATTCTAGCCGATAACAACAAAGTTTTAAAACGTATTTTCAATTTAGACACCAATGCTTTTAAAGCCGGTGCATTAGATGTAAAAACCAAAGAATTGCTTGGTTTAACCGCCTCAATGGTATTGCGTTGTGACGATTGTGTTAAATACCATTTAGAGTCCAGTTATAAAGAAGGTTTAAGTAAAACCGAAGTTGTTGAAGCGCTCAGTATTGCAACGCTTGTTGGCGGTACCATAGTCATTCCACATTTACGAAAGGCCTATGAATATTGGGATGCATTAGAGCAACAAGGTTAAATAATACATAAACTAATCCTTGAACAAAAGCAGTCAATTTGTTTTTATTACTTTTACCTTGATATTAAAGCTATGATTTTAAAAGCCAATAATTTAATGAAGTCCTATAGCGGACGAAAAGTGGTGAAAGATGTTTCTCTTGAAGTAAATCAAGGTGAAATTGTTGGATTACTAGGGCCAAATGGTGCTGGTAAAACAACATCTTTTTACATGATTGTTGGTTTGATAAAACCCAATGGAGGCTCTATATATCTTGATAATACCGAAATTACCAAATTTCCAATGTACAAGCGCGCTCAAAACGGCATTGGCTATCTCGCACAAGAAGCTTCGGTGTTTAGAAAATTGAGTATTGAAGATAACATCTTAAGTGTCTTGCAGCTCACAAAGCTTTCAAAGAGAGAGCAGGAGGAAAAAATGGAATCGCTAATTGAAGAGTTCGGACTAGGTCATATTCGTACTAATCGTGGCGATTTACTTTCTGGAGGAGAGCGTAGACGAACCGAAATTGCCAGAGCACTAGCTACCGATCCAAGTTTTATTTTATTAGATGAGCCTTTTGCAGGAGTTGACCCTGTTGCTGTTGAAGACATTCAGCGTATTGTAGCCAAATTGACTAAGAAAAATATCGGAATCTTGATTACAGATCATAATGTTCAAGAAACTTTAGCAATTACAGATCGCACGTATCTTATGTTTGAAGGCAGTATTTTAAAAGCTGGAAAACCAGAAGAACTTGCTGCCGATGAAATGGTACGCAAAGTATACTTAGGTCAAAATTTTGAGTTGCGAAGGAAAAAATTAGAGTTCTAGGGGCTAAAGAGCAATTGATTTTCTATAATAACAGTATTTACCTTCCGAATAGTATTATTTCCGAATAAGCATAAATAATTTTTTACCACCATTAAAGACCAATAGCGTTAGAAGTCCAATAGCAAGACCAATCACAAAATCTCTAATAAATCCTGGCCATGACTCTAAAAAATGGTGTAAATACTCAATATTGTGAATAAAAATACCACCAGCTACTAATAATAAAGCAATAGTACCAATAACTGAAAGAGACTTAATTACCCATGGTAATGCTTTTACCAATAGCTTACCAATAAAGTTGAGCGCCCCTTTTTTTCCGTTACTCATTGTTATTAATTTTACGCCAAAATCATCCATCCTCACAATTAATGCTACAATACCGTAAACACCTACGGTTGCAATAATTGCCACTATGGAAACCACTAATATTTGAAACAAGATAGGCTTACCAATCACTGTGCCTAATGCTATTATTACGATTTCTACTGAAAGAATAAAATCAGTTACAATTGCAGATTTCACTTTCTTTTTTTCTAATGTTAGGATTTCTTCTTTGGACAAGTTTTGCTTTATTTCTGCTTTTGTTTGATGTCCGTGTGGAAAAAAGTATTCAAATATTTTTTCAGCACCTTCAAAAGCCAAATAAAGACCTCCTAACACCAATACGACCTTAACTGCCCATGGTAAAAAGGCACTTAGCAAAAATGCAAAGGGTAAAATAATGAGTTTATTTAAAAATGAGCCCTTTGTAATCGCCCATAAAACGGGTAATTCTCTTGAAGACACAAAGCCAGAAGCCTTTTCAGCATTAACAGCCAAGTCATCACCCAATATTCCAGCAGTTTTTTTAGTTGATACTTTAGTCATCACAACAACGTCATCCATTAATGCCGCGATATCATCAAGTAATGCAAAAAATCCTGAAGCCATAAATAGTTATTTTATTATAGTAGTTTATGATCTAAATACTAAAGACAGTAATATGTATAAGAGCATGATTAATGGAATCCCTGCAAACTGAAAAACGATAAGCAGTACAGCTGATAATATTATGAGTACATAGCGTGATGCATTATCTTTAAAATTCAATGTTTTAAACTTTAAAGCCAAAAGAGGGATTTTAGCATTAAGCAAATAACAACTCAAAAATGTTATTCCTATTAACACCCAAGTATTAAGAATAATACTGTTCATAAGATCGTTATTCTGAAATTCCATTATCAGTGGTAAAGACAAAATCAGAAGCGTATTAGCTGGTGTTGGCAATCCGATAAAACTATCAGACTGATTTGTTGAAATATTAAATTTGGCCAATCTATAGGCCGATGCTAATGTAATGAGCAGTCCTAAAAATGGTAAATAGCTATTCCCGGACCAAGTGACTTCTTGAAAATCTGTCATATTCCATCCAGAACGTTGAGACAAATTGATGAGTTGGAACATCACAATCCCTGGTACTAATCCACTGGTCACCATATCGGCTAATGAATCAAGTTGCAAACCTAATTCACTTTGCACCTTAAGTTTTCGCGCCAAAAGGCCATCGAAGAAATCAAAAAATATACCTAAAAACACAAATAAAGCGGCATATTTCATATTGCCATAAACAGCAAATAGCACGGCAATACTTCCGCATAATAAATTTAATAACGTGACCGCATTTGGGATGTGTTTTTTCAATGGTTTAGGTTTTAATTCCGTAAAAATAATAAACTATTTGTATAACGCTTAATATCTATGATAAATACTATGGGAACCCATGCAATATCTAGAATAATTTAGAGTTATTTACTGTGAATTATGCATCTTTGCAAAAAACATTGCTTTTGAGAACGACTACCTTCGTTTTTTTACTTTTCACTGCGACTTTTATCCATTCGCAAACTACGCGAAAGTATTCCAATGAATTTATGAATATTGGTGTAGATGCTGCGGCTTTAGGAATGAGTAATGCCGTTGTAGCTCAAACTGCAGATGTCAACTCAAGTTATTGGAATCCCGCTGGCTTAGTACATCTTGAAGACAATGAGTTGTCATTAATGCATTCTAGTTATTTTGCCAATATTGCCAATTACAACTATATCGCTTTCGCGAAACCCATAGATGATAGAAGCGCACTTGCGGTATCTCTGATTCGTTTTGCAGTGGATGATATATTAGACACTACGCAACTAATAGATGACCAAGGCAATGTAAACTATGATAATATCAATTTATTTTCAGCAGCCGATTACGGCCTAACATTTTCGTATGCCAGAAGGTTACCCCTTCAAGGTCTTAATTACGGTGTTAATGCAAAGGTAATTCGACGTGTAATTGGAGATTTTGCCTCTTCATGGGGGTTCGGTTTTGATTTGGGGGTCCAATTTGCAAGTAATAACGACTGGAAATTTGGGGTTATGGTAAGAGATTTGACTACGACCTTTAATTCATGGGCGATTGATGAAGATAAATTAGAAGATATCCAAGGCGCAATTGAGGGGCAAAATCAAGAAGTTCCTGAGAGTACCGAGCTAACGCTTCCTAAACTGCAGTTAGGTATAGCAAAACTATTCACCTTTAATTATGATTACACCCTACGTGCTGAGTTAGATTTAAATATTCGATTTGCAGAAACCAATGATGTCATTTCCTCTTCATTTGCTAGTATAAATCCTGCTTTAGGTTTTGAATTTGGTTATACCGATTTGGTATTTTTGAGGGCCGGAATGGGTAATTTTCAAAACGAAATACAAATTGATAATAATGAAAATTTGACATTTCAACCTAATTTTGGTTTAGGTTTTAAATATAGAGGTATTCAATTGGATTATGCTTTTACAGATATTGGAGATCAAAGTGCCGCGTTATACTCCAATATTTTTTCCCTAAAATTAGATTTTAGTATTTTTAGATAATAATAAAAACTCATGTCGAAATATATTTTAAGTCTCTTCTGTGCATTAAGCATTTATATGCTTCCAGCACAAATGCAGCAACTTTCCTCTACTTTTGAAATAAGTGTACTCACCATTGCCCCTGGCACTAGTTTAAATGATGCTTTTGGACATAGTGCCTTTAGAGTTAAAGATGACACTAAAGATTTGGATATTGTTTTCAATTATGGGGTTTATGATTTTGACACACCAAACTTTTACACCAAATTTGCGCAAGGAAAACTCAACTATAGACTAGCGGCCAATCCTTTTAAAGCGTTTTTCAACAGTTACAAAGCACAGAATAGGAGTATTACGGAACAAGTTTTAAACCTATCACAGTCAGAAAAACAAAACCTTTTTAATGCATTATTAGAAAATTACAAGCCAGAGAATCAATATTACCTTTACGACTTCTTCTATAACAACTGTGCCACAAAAATCAAGGATGTACTTAATGAAGCCTTAAACGGCGACATTATTTTTAACCTACCTGAAAATTTTGAATCAAAGACTTTTAGATCGTTAATTTACGAAAAAGTCAATAGCAATTCTTGGGGCAGTTTGGGCATTGATATTGCTTTGGGGTCGGTTATCGATAAAACTGCAACACCAGAAGAACATATGTTCTTACCACAATTCATTCATGATTTTTTTGCAGTTGCCACATATAATAATCAAACTTTAATTAAGCAAGAGTACATTCTTTTTGAAAACAAGAACAAAGGAACTCATGCCAAC
>JAGSHF010000080.1 GCA_023954685.1 Flavobacteriaceae bacterium
ATGAAGCACCTGACGAAGTTCATGCCGATGAAATTGAAGTTGTGGATGAAACCTTAGTCGCAACGGATCCTCAGCAAGAGCAAGAGGTTAAATCAAAAGCGGACTCGAATTTAAGTAAAGATGATGAGGGGCAAACTAAATTGTTTTAAAAGATTTTTTATGCTTTATTAGTTGTTATGAAAACTAAAATAGTAAATAACTATCAATCTCGTATTTTCATTAGTACTATAGTCAGTATGATTTATAGAAATTTTGTTAAAATATCGGGTAATCCATAATTAATTATTTTTTGAAATATCATAATGTAATTTGATTTCTAATGTTAAAGAATTCTCCACTTATCAACTTTTTTTGCATTTGAACAATTAATTATGGATTACCCGAGAAATGACTATATTTTCATGATCGACTAGTGAATCATTAAATAATTATAATTGATTTTTTTAACTCTCCCTATTTCATATAAAATTTTATAATTTTCCTTTATAGGAAAGTGATTGATTTTAGTGTATTTTTTTTAAGTTTGTATAGCAGTTACTTTTTATAAATTAGGTGAATGATTGAAATAATAAAGGATAAAAATCAGTGGATTAAACAATTAGCGTTAGTTCGACATTTGGATTTTTATCATACGTATGATTATCATCGCCTTTCTAAAAAAGCGAACGAGTTACCAATTCTAATTAAATATACTGATGGGCATACCTCATTGCTACTTCCTTTATTATTAAGAGATATTGAAAATTCAGATTATAAAGATGCTACATCGGTTTATGGATACGTAGGTGTTTTAGCTCAGAGTATAGGTGAAAATTTTAAAAAAGAAAACTTCCATAAAGATTTGACTGCTTTTTTTATTGCTAATAAAATTATTTCTGTATTTTCTAGATTACACCCATATTTAGAATATGAAGAATCAATTTTAGAGGGTTTAGGAACTATTACTGAGTTAGGTAAGGTGGTTTATATAAATTTAAGTGACTCATTAGAAGAGCAAAGAAAAATGTTTAATCGACGATTGAAAAGTTATTTAAACAAATCTCGTAAATACTGTACAGTAATTGAAGGTGATAAAAATGTTCATCTTGATGCATTCATCGAATTGTACCATGAAAATATGAGACGAGTGGGTGCCGACGATAGTTATTTTTTTGATAATAATTACTTTCAGGAAATAATGTCGAGTAAGACATTTGATTATGAATTAATGTTATGCCGGTTAGATGAAACTCAAGAGATAATTGCTGGTGCTATTTTCTTTAAAAAAGGCAATATTGTTCAATATCATTTATCCGGCCTTAATTCAGATTTCTACGCGTTAAATCCAATAAAACTAATTATTGACGAAATGAGAATAAATGCTACTGAAAAGGGTTTTAAATATTTTAATCTTGGAGGTGGAAAAGACAGTAATGAAGATACGCTTTTTATGTTTAAAAGAACTTTCTCAAAAAACTTCAAAACATTTAAAATTTGGAAGTATATTGTTAATGAAGTTGTTTATAATGAAATGACGGAAAATCACCTTAAAGCTCTACCGAAAACAGATGTTGAAAACACAGTTTTTTTCCCTGCATATCGGTCAAAATAAAATGCTTTAAATAGAGTTATTCCTTAATATATTTTCCAATACTTTTTTGTTTTAGGTCTTTATACTCTAAAATTATCATTGAAATTCAGATGCATTGATTATTCCTAATCCAATTTGGTGACATGTCTGTAAACTAGTTGAGTCTAGTTTTCTGGCAGGCCGTTTTTTAAACCTTAACATCTTCATAATTATTTTTTTCTACTTTTTACAATACGTTGATTTAAAAACTCTACAAACATTGAGAATGCAATAGCGAAATATAAATATCCCTTTGGAATAGCGCCAACTGTTTCTCCAAAGAATGTTGTATGAGATAAATGTGCAGCTTCTGTAATCAACATGAATCCAATAAGTATTAAAAAAGCCAGGCCTAATAGCTGAATACTAGGGTGATTATCAATGAACTTTCTAATTGTGTTAGCAAAAGTTATCATAATTATAATAGAAATTACGACCGCTATAATCATAAGAATTAAGTTGTGGGAATTATTTTGAGATAAACCATTAGTCATCCCCACCGCAGTTAGAATTGAATCTATTGAAAAAATAAAATCGATAAGCATTATTTGAATGATAGCTTGTGATAAGGAATGAATTTTTTTTCCTTTCACTTGATTTTCATCATGTTCTGGCATTTCAACTTTTTCGCGAATCTCTGAAGTGCTTTTGTAAATAAGGAATAAACCACCACTAAACAATATGAGAGCTTGCCAGCTAATGGCAATATGAACCCAGTTGTTGTTAATTATATAAAAAGGTGTTTTTAAACCGATTAAAAGTGAAACAAAAAACAATAATATTATTCGTTGGATCATCGCGAATATTAAGCCAATATAAGTTGCTTTGCCACGTTGGTTTTCAGGTAGTTTATTGGCGGCTATTGAGATGAAAACTATATTATCAATGCCTAATATAATTTCCAAAAACGTTAATGTCAATAATGCCATTATGGCTTCACTAGTCAATAAAAAATCTAACATATTATTAATGTATTCGTTTTGCAAGTCCTTTTTGCTTCAATACTTCTCCTACATAAGAGTATTCAAACGTATAACTATCGATGGTTGTTTTTAATATTTTTAAATGAATATCCTTCTGTTCGGCTCTGTTTTTAGGGTTAATGGTTTTAAAAATTACTTCGCAATCGTTTATCCATCGTACATGAGCAGAATCTATTTTGTTTTCGAAAGTTTCAATTTGTACGGACTCATTTCTTTTAAATGTTGAAATATAGTCTTTACCATCGATGGATATAATGCTTTCAAAAGTGCCAGTTTGAAAACTTTTACAATCGCGATCTACTGAATAGCAACTAAATACACATATTATAAGATAAAAAAGAAAAAGTTTTTTCATGTAATCATATATTTCTACAAAATTACAAAATCGAATTTGTATCGACCATAGTTTTATTAAAAACTGGCGTGTTATTCATTTTTATAACTTTTAAAACTTCCGTCTTTATAAAAAATTATGATACGTTCGATATTAGAGTCATGATTGATTTTGTCCATTGAAATAGACTTAGGGCTCTTAGTTATTTCTTTTGAAGTATTTTCAATTGATTTGGGAAAGGTTCCTTTACCATTTAATAGCCAATATAATTCTACACTAGGGAAGTGCTTAAGTACTTTCATTACAAAATCCAAACTAGGCTTATTTCTGCCAGAAAGTATATGAGAAATACTTGACCGTTGAACACCAATTTTCTCGGCGAAAGAAGAGGCGCTTTCACCGTGAAAATCTATCACTTCTTGAAGTCTTGTTGCGAATTCTTGACTGTTTATCATTGTAAACTATTATTAGTATCAGCACAGATACAAATGTAATGATATTATTTCAAAAGACAAGTTTTGTCTTTCTTATTGATGATTAATATTAAATTTTATACTTTAAATAATTATTCTTATTACATTGATAAATAGATTAATAAGATTCAATATGGTTTTGATTAATTCAATAATATTTTTTAAACATAATTTACATCCAATTGATGTGTTATGGTATACAAATGTATCCGTAACAAGTATGCTGTTATGTTTACATTTGTAAATAATCAATTGTTTACCTTTGCCTTTTAAGACTGAATATATGACATTAGAAAAACTCAATTCTTTATATATATCTAATCGAGAATCTCAATTAAAAGGCAGATATATTTGCAATGAACATATCTCGCCATTATTCGTGAAGTATTCAAGCAAATGTCAGGTTGAACATATTGGTTATTCTGTAAATAAAAACACAATTGAATCCTTAACAATTGGTAATGGAAAAAAGAAGATTTTAATGTGGTCACAAATGCATGGCAATGAAAGTACATCTACAAAAGCTATTTTTGATATGTTAAATTTCATGGTTCAAGGTGATCAACAAGCGAAGAGTTTGTTAAACAGCTGTACGATTAAGGTTATTCCTATTCTTAATCCAGACGGTGCAAACGCATATACACGGTTAAATGCCAACGCTATTGACCTTAACCGAGACGCACAAACCCTTTCTCAACCAGAAAGTAGAGTGCTAAGAGCTGTATTTGAAACTTTTAAACCAGATTTTTGCTTTAATCTGCATGGGCAGCGTACTATTTTTAGTGCTGGTAAAAATAGGAAACCGGCAACTTTGAGTTTTTTGGCGCCGGCTCAAGACGCTGACTGTACAATAACCATAAATAGAAAGATTGCCATGAGTATTATTTGTAATATGGTTAATGTACTACAAAAGGAAATACCTAATCAAATTGGTATTTATGATGACGCTTTCAATTTAAATTGTGTTGGAGACACCTTCCAAAGCTTCGGAGTGCCAACTATATTATTTGAAGCCGGTCATTATGATGATGATTATGAGAGAGAAGAGGTAAGACGTTTGTTTTTTATAGCTCTATTGGAGGCTCTAAACACAATTGCATTGAATTCAACAGAAAAAATAGTTTACGAGTCATATTTTAATATACCCATGAATGAAAAGCTTTTTTATGATATTGTTTTTAGAAGTGTTATTATCAATGAAAATAATCAAGAAGGAGCCGATATCGCAATTCAGTTTGTAGAAAAATTAACTAATAATGAAATACAATTTGTACCATCAGTAGTTTATATAGGGGATTTACGGGGATATTTTGGTCATAAGGAAATTCAAGGCGGTAGCGCTGAATTAAGAACTTGCGAAAATAACGAAATCACTGTTGGTTACGAAAACGATTTCGTTTTGTTTAAAAATGAATTATTCTCATTAAAACCTTAATTATACTTAATAAATATGCTTATTTATTAGATAAAATATATTAATTTTGATTTTTATTTAATATAATCATAAAAATGGCAAAGTTTAAATTAGACGATATTGATCATCAAATTCTTGATATGCTAATTGATAATACAAGAATACCTTTTACAGATATAGCTAAAAAGCTACTTATTTCGGCAGGAACTGTACATGTTAGAGTTAAGAAAATGGAAGATGCGGGTATTATTAAAGGTTCTTCTCTAACCTTAGATTATAGAAAACTAGGTTATTCTTTTATTGCTTATGTCGGTGTATTTTTACAAAACACTTCTCAAACTCAATTTGTGTTAGAACGCATCAACGAAATTCCACATGTAACTGTAGCACATATTACCACGGGGAAATTTAATATTTTTTGTAAAATAAGAGCGAAAGATACTACACATGCTAAAGAGATTATATTTATGTTAGATGATATAGAAGGGGTTTATAGAACAGAAACAATGATTTCTTTAGAAGAAAGTATCAACGATAAAAAGCGATTGATGCATTCTATTTTTAATGAGTTATAAAACTAATTAATTATACACTTATGACGGTTAAAGATCTAAATATAAACGAATTCAATTCTTATTATAGCACTTATATTAATTTAGTAGGTGAAAACATATCATTATTTGAAGGATTGAAACTAGGACAAAAACAAACCTCGGATTTTATTGAGTCCATTGATGAAAACAAAATGGGGTATGCGTATGATGAGGGGAAATGGACCATCAAGGAAGTTGTCCAGCATATTATAGATTGTGAACGTGTGTTTACTTTTCGAGCTTTTTGCATATCTAGAAATGATAAAGCTGAATTCCCAGGTTTTGATCAAGATGAATACGTTTCAAGCAGCGAAGCCAATAAGAAAACCAAGTTAGATCTGTTGAATGAATATAATACGCAAAGGACGGCAACCATTGCAATGTTTGAAAGTTTAAATGAAACAATGCTTAAAAACAAGGGCACTGCGAGTAATTCCATTTTATCAACTAGAGCAGCTGGTTTTATCATCATTGGACATGAGTTGCATCATTGTAATGTTATTCAAGAAAAATATTTGTAATTTTTGAGCCTCGTGAATTTCACGTATATAATAGTATGCCTAATATTGTTAACTTCCGTACGATTTCACATTATTAAAAACATATTGCGCATCGTATAATTTTGCTCTTTATTTTTATAAAAAAACGAATATGACAATAAAATGCTTCCAACTAATTTAAATAGTAATTAAAGGCATCAATAATAGTGGAATTATCCACTTTGCAGTCGATTACGGTTTTACCAATGTCCCTTAAAAGCACAAAATTGATATCGCCATGACTATTTTTTTTATCAAAAATTAAAAGTGAGATAATATCATCAAAGTCAGTAACATCAATATTTATTTTTCCATAAATTTTATTGATTTTAGATTTAATGCCATCTCTTTTATCTTTTGGGAAATTGACTAAAATAGAAGAAATATAGCATGCCAATACCATACCTATCGCAACGGCTTCACCATGTAAAAGATTCGATTTTTTTGGATGACTCAAATAATATGATTCAATCGCATGGCCCAAAGTATGACCAAAATTTAAAGTTTTACGCAAACCAATTTCAGTTGGGTCTATTGTGACAATTTCATGTTTAATGATTATAGATTCATAGATTAGCTGATCTAAGGCAAAGATTGAATTATCAAAAGCATGAATCATTTTATCCCAATATATCTCATCTGAAATCAGTCCATGTTTTAACATTTCGGCCATTCCAGAACGCATTTCATTATGTGGCAATGTATCTAAAAATGAAGTATCAACAAGGACCATTTCAGGCGTATTAATAACGCCAATTTGGTTTTTTAAAACACCTAGGTCGACACCTGTTTTTCCCCCAACCGATGCGTCAACCATAGACAGCAAGGTAGTTGGGACATTAATAAATGAAAGACCTCTTCTATATGTTGATGCCACAAACCCTCCAAGATCAGTAACAACTCCTCCTCCAATATTTATGATTAATGACTTTCTGTCTGCTCCCAATTCGGATAATGCATTCCAAACACCTACGCAGGTTTCAATCGTTTTATTAATTTCTCCGCATTCAATTTCAATAATCTCTATGTCTAAAGTTGTTTCTATAAGTGGTAGAACTTTTGGTAAACATAATTCATGAGTGTTCGTGTCTACGATAAGGAAAATTTTAGAAAAATTAGAGTCTCTAATAGTTTGGTTCAAAACTGTGTAACATTCTAAATTAAAATGAATTGATTGCTCTTTATTTAGTATTGATTGCATGCGTTTAATAAACAAGTTTTATGCTGTGAAAATAAGTAGAAAATTATTAAAATAGTAGAGTGCGAATATTTATTTTTGTTTAAAATATACAAAGCTTATGTCTGTAAATCGAATTTTTGATAATACTCAAATTGCTTTTCAGTTGAAAAGTGACTCAGAATTAGAGCGTGCCTATTTTTTGTTTAAGATGATATCTCATCAGCCGCTGGTACGAATAGGTACGGCGGCAACAAACTTTGCTTTAAAAGCAAGTTTGCCTGTAGAAGGCCTAATACGATCAACAGTTTTTGATCATTTTTGTGGCGGTGTAAATGAACAAGATTGTATAGGCGTAATAGATAGAATGTATGACAAGGGGGTTTCAAGTGTCTTAGATTACTCAGTTGAAGGAAAAGAAGAAGAAGTTCAATTTGATAGTGCAATGCAAAAGACATTGGAGCTTATTGATTTTGCAAATGAGAAAGAAGCAACGCCTATCGCTGTTTTTAAACCAACAGGGTTTGGTCGATTAAAATTGTATAAAAAAAAGGGGAGTGGTGAACCGTTTTCTGATGACGAAAAGGATGAATGGAATAGAATTGTTAATCGTTACCATGCTGTTTGTAAATTAGGAAAAGAGAAAGATGTGGCAATTCTCATCGATGCAGAAGAAAGTTGGATGCAGGATGCAGCAGATGATTTGGTTGAAGACATGATGCGTTTATATAATACAGAAAAGACAATTGTATTTAACACGCTACAAACATATCGCTGGGATAGATTAGATTATCTTAAAAATTTAGTATTACGAGCTAATAAAGGAGGGTATAAATTAGGAATGAAGATTGTGCGCGGCGCTTATATGGAAAAAGAAAGGCTTCGTGCTTCAGAAAAAAATTACCCTTCACCAATTTGTAAGGATAAAAAAGCTACAGATGACAATTTTAATAATACACTAACTTATATTTTAGATCGTCTCGAAACTATTAGTTTGTTTATTGGGACTCATAATGAAGATAGTACCTACTTGGCAATGCAGTTAATGCAAGAGAAAAATATAATGAAGACAAATCCTAATGTTTGGTTTGGTCAGCTTTATGGTATGAGCGATCACATTAGCTTTAATTTAGCTAATATAGGCTACAATGTCGCTAAATATGTTCCTTTTGGCCCGGTTAAGGATGTAATGCCCTATTTAATTAGGAGAGCTGAAGAAAACACCTCTGTTGCTGGGCAAACTAACAGGGAATTGAAATTGCTTAAAACTGAAAAAAAACGGAGAAAGGTATAAGTTTAGTTAAACTTATACCATTTCTTTTTTGTATGATCTGATCCATAGCCATATCCGTATCCATAACCACTCTTTTTCTTAGTTCCATTAAGAAGCACATGCATGTTAGGCAATCTGTTCTCATCAAACATAGTTTTAGCCACGTGCAATTGTCTTTTATCAATGTTTCCAGCGCTTACTACATAAATAAAGATATCAGCATAATCACAAATTAACAATGTATCCGTAACAAGTCCAACTGCAGCTGTATCCACTATGATATAATCATATTGGTCTTTAACAGTTGTAAACAGTGTGTTGATACGATCATTCATAAGCAGTTCTGAAGGGTTAGGTGGTATTGTTCCAGAAGAAATCACATGTAAATATTTATTATTATCTGTGATTACGGTAACATCTTTTATAGATAATTGATCATCATTTAAGTAATTTGTTATACCAATTTCACTCTTTACATTCAAATAGTCTTTAACCTTAGGAACTCTGATATCGGTTTCAATTAGTAAAACTTTTGCACCAGAAAACGAGAGGGAACTCGCTAAATTTATTGAAGTATGTGATTTTCCTTCTTGACTGGTTGTTGAAGTCACAAATATTGTCTTAGCACGATAATTATTTTTCTTGTCTTTTAATGCAAAGCGAATATTTGTCCGTAACATTCGGAACGCCTCTGCTTTTGGTGAATAATCTACCTTAGAAATTAGTCGATCTTTCTTTTTTGAGCTTGATTTTGGAATATCTCCAATAAATGGTGCATTTAGTATTTTCTCAACATCAAATTTGGTATGGACCTTAGTATCAATTATGTCAAGTAAATAGATAAATAATAAAGGAAATGACAATCCTATTATAATTGACGCTAAATACACAATTAATGGTTTTGGACTAACCGGAGTTTGTGAAGAAAATGCAACGTCAATAATTTTTGCATTAGGAGACGACATACCCAGTGTAATAGCTGTTTCTTCTCGCTTTTCTAATAAATATAAATATAGACTTTCTTTAATACTTTGCTGTCTAGAAATATCTCTGAACTGACGCTCTTTTTTTGGTGCAGAATATATTTGCGAATTAATCCTTGCATCTTCTTTATTAAGACTCTTTAGTGTTATTTGATTTGAAGAGTTTATGTTTTCTAAACTTCTATTTAAGTTATCTTTTAAAGCTGAAATCTGATTATTTAAATTTATTACTGTTGGATTTTTTTCACTTGAACTTTTTAATATCCTATTACGTTGTAATACTAGATCGTTATGGCTTTTAGTCAACTGTGCAACACCATTATCCGCTATGCCAACATTTGCTGGAAGTAAGTCGCCATTGTCATTATTACTTTGAAGATAATCAGACATATAGTCAATAAGCTGGATTTGATTTGTTGTAGCCACTAATTTAGCTTCATTTTCTTTTTCACTTTGTAAGAAAATACTTGATTGAGCACCTAAGTCTGAAAGCCTATTTGTTTGTTTCATGTTTTCGGCAGTCAAATCAACTTGCTCAAGTTCTTGTGCCACAATTTCAAGTCGATTACTTATAAAATCAGAAGTTGTCTTTACAATATCTTCTTTGTCATTTATCACATCTTTATTGTATTTTTCAATAAGGGTGTTTAGAATTAGCTCAGCTTTATCTCTAGACGGTTCCTTTATTGATACATTAATGATATTTGATTGCATTGTAAATTTAACATCGATCTTTGCTATATATTTTTCAACTATTCGTCTAACAGGTGTCAATTTAATTTTAATATATGATCCAATGTCAGAACCAGAAGCTCCTATGTTAGGCGTTATTATTAAATCACTAAATCCAACGGATATTTTATCTCCAAACGCATGCTCACTTAAACCTTGTTTTTCATTGAGCTCGATTAATTCATTAGTGTTATATCCAGAGAGACTAAATTTTGATGAAGAAATAAATTTAATATATAATGTGGTATCAATTTTATTCAAAATAGAATCAGAAGTAAAAAAGTTCAAGTTTATCGGAGGATTAGAATATACTTCTTGATCTTTAATTTTTCCTTTTACATGGTAAGAGATATTTAATTTAAGATCTTTTACCACTTGTTCTATAAGTGCTCTAGATTTCAATATTTGAGCCTCATCTTCAATTTTCCCAAAATCTGAAGAGAACATTCCATAATTTTGTAATGATGAAATTTCTGATAATGGACTTGATTTCTTATCTTCTTGTATTTTAATTGATGCATTAGTTTCATATTCATAAGTTGAATACCTAAGAAATACATACGCACAACTAATTGAAAAAACTAAAAAGAGTAGAATGTAATTCCATTTAGACATAAAGTGATCTAAAGTATTTCTTAGCTGATTTTTGTTGCTATAAATTGACTGCTGCATGGTAGTGATTTGTCTCTTAAGAATTTATCTAATAATTAAAGCAGTAATAGCGGCTAAAGTAGCTATTCCTGAAATAATAATTGCGTTATTTGGATTGTATGATGATTGTCTAACTCTTGCTTTATTGGGTTCAACATAAATAACATCATTTTGTGTTAAATAATAATTTTTTGAATTCAAGACGTTTACAGAACTTAAATCAAATTTGGCATACTGTTTTTTTCCATCTACTTCTCTAATTAATAAAACATTACTTCTTACACCATAAATAGTAAGATCGCCGGCAAGACCTAAAGCTTCACTTAATGAAATTCTTTCATTTTGTATTGTAAAAGTTCCAGGAACTTTTACTTCTCCTAAAACAGTGACTGCAAAATTTATCAATCGTACATTTACGATTGGGTCTTTTATATATTCTGATAATTTCTCGGTTAACATTTCTGTGGCTTCGACTCTAGTCAAGCCTTCCATTTTTAGTTTACCCAATACAGGAAAATCAATATTACCATAAGGGTCAATTAAATAAGATTGCATTCTTAAATCAGCACTAATTCGTAAAGAGTTTGGCGTATTTGTAGCTACCGGAGTCAATAGAAAAGGCGCCACAGCTTCTGGGTCTTGAGCAGAAATATCAATAGTTAGCATATCTGCAGGCTTGAAACTAATCTCGTAATTGTTGGTTAAATTTTCCGCAGATGTTAGTGGTTCATCTTGAAAATAAGCAATATCTTCTCTACTTGCACATGAAGCAAGAAAGGTTATTGATATTAGAAATAAAGTTTTCTTTATATTATAAACGCTTAGTTTTGTTGTCATAATTTATTTTAATTATTGATTTCTCACTGAATCTAAAACTTCAAATTTAGAATTTTTAGAAATATATTCAGGAACTAAATCTTTGATTATTGATACTATTTCAAGGTTTGATGTTTCATTATTTATTGAACATAAATTTATAATAGTTGATTCAATTTTATTAATATTAATAGGTTTGGTTCTCGCAATCATTATCTTTTCGTTATAAGTTTTAACAGTATTTTCGCCATCTGCTAATAACTCTTCATAAATCTTTTCACCTGGACGCAGTCCAGTGATTTTTATGGAAATATCTTCCGGGTATTTTAGCCCAGATAACACAATCATATTTTTTGCCAAATCAAATATTTTGACAGACTTCCCCATATCAAACACAAAAATTTCACCACCATTACCCATTGTTGAAGCCTCTAGAACTAATTGACAAGCTTCACGGATTGTCATAAAATATCTGGTGATTTCTTTATGAGTTACTGTTAATGGCCCTCCTCGTTCAATTTGATTTTTAAATAAAGGAATAACGGATCCATTTGATCCAAGAACGTTACCAAATCTTGTGGTAATAAATTTAGTTTTCCCTTTTCCTTTTAAACAGCTAACATAAAGTTCAGCTATGCGTTTAGAGGCACCCATAACATTAGTTGGGTTTACCGCTTTATCAGTAGATATTAAAACAAATTTAGTAACACCATGTTTAATTGAAATATTGGCAATATTTTTAGTTCCTTTAACATTTACATTAACAGCTTCATAAGGGTTGTTCTCCATTAAAGGTACATGTTTGTATGCTGCCGCGTGAAATACAATAGAGGGCTTGTATTCTTCGAAAATTTTATCTAATCGATTTTTGTCTTTAATATCTGCAATTATTGGAATAAAATTGTCAAATCCTTGAAGAATAAATTCTTGTTGTAAATTATACAAAGGGGATTCCGATATATCCACAAGAATTAATTTTTTACATTTATAATTAGTTAATTTCCTTGCAATTTCACTTCCTATAGACCCAGCAGCTCCAGTAATTAGAATTACTTTATTTTCATATTCATGCTCTAATTCAGGGTTAAGAATTTGAATTGGCGCTCGTCCTAATAAATCCTCAATTTTGACATTTTTAATTTGACCAACACTTAAGTCTCCGTCAATCCAATTTTGAATTGGAGGAACGATTTTTACTTTTAAATTAAGATTAAATAAAAAATTAGTTATCTCTAATAATCTTTTTGAACTTATATTTTGAATTGAAATAATTACTTCATCAACACTGTTTTTTTCAATTAACGTTTTTGATAATTGATTAATACCGTATACTGGTAATAAATTTATTTTTTTACCAACTTTATCTACATTATCATCAATAAATCCTACAACGTGATTGTTAGTTTTAATATCATTAGTTAAAGCGTCATATGTGACAATACCAGAACTTCCAGCACCATAAATTAGAACGTGTTTGATTTCATCATGATCTTGTATCAATTTATTATATACCGATTTAATAAAAAGCTTGCTTCCAATTAAAAACAAAAAATTTAATAATAAGTGAATATAGATGATTGATCCAGAAAACCCTAACACCGTATCAACTTGATATTTTCTACTAAAAAGAACAGTTACAAGTAAAATAGTTGCTAATATGTTAGCTCCAATAATTATATTAACAACATCTTTGAAACCCGTATAACGCACAACACCCTTGTGAGATCCAACGAGCATAAAACTAATAATTGCAGCAACTGCAACATAAGGCATTTGTTTGAATACAATCCAAATATCAAAATCTAACCTAAAGTTGAACCGAATGAAAAACGAAAAAACAAGCGTCATTAAAACGGTCAAAACATCAAAAAGCATAACGAGCCATTTTGAGGCATATTTTTTAGATATTTCTTTTAAATAGTGATCTATCATAATTTA
>JAGSHF010000206.1 GCA_023954685.1 Flavobacteriaceae bacterium
AACAAGAGCTGGATGTTTTTAGTGATTTGGTTTGGGAAGGTGTATTGCAAAAAGCACAATATCTTGAAAATATTTCACCTCAACATATGTATTTGTTTGAGTTGGCGGAAGATGATATGAAACTTATTGGAGTCAAAATAACAAATACCAGTGTTGACTTGACGACTAGAGAAGGGTTTAGTTGGTTACGTGAAAATTTAATGAATGATGCTGTTGAAGTTTTTAATGCTGAAAAAGCATATTCAGAAGACAAACAATTAAACAAATTTGAATTGATCCAACAGGGCTCTCTTATAACAAAAGGCGATTTATTTAAGTATTTTAATAAGTTGATACATTAATCTCATATGATTGATGAAGTAAAGGGCTATTTTTAATAGTTTTGTTTATAAGGAGTATTAATTAAAAGAGATTCCCTCTTTTGTGGGAAATAATTATGGCACAAAAACCAGGAATACCAAAAGGTACTAGAGATTTTAATCCGGAACAAGTGGCTAAACGCAACTACATTTTCAATACTATAAAATCTAGTTTTGAACGTTTTGGTTTTCAACCCATAGAAACGCCGAGTTTTGAAAATTCAGAAACGCTAATGGGTAAATATGGAGAAGAAGGTGATCGTTTGATTTTTAAAATTTTAAATTCAGGAGATTATTTAAAAAAAGCAGACGAAAAAAGTTATGCTGATAAAAATTCAACGGGCTTGACTAAATCTATTTCGGAGAAAGCCCTGCGTTATGATTTAACCGTACCCTTTGCTCGATATGTTGTACAACATCAAAACGACATTGAATTCCCATTTAAGCGTTACCAAATACAACCAGTTTGGCGAGCTGATAGGCCTCAAAAAGGACGATTTAGAGAGTTTTTTCAGTGCGATGCAGATGTTGTTGGTTCTAATTCCCTTTGGCAAGAGGTAGAGTTTGTTCAGTTGTACGATGATGTGTTTTCTGCCTTAAAGCTTGATGGTGTCACCATAAAAATTAATAATAGAAAAATATTATCTGGTATTGCGGAAGTTATCGGTGCTAAAGATAAACTTATTGATTTTACTGTTGCATTAGATAAACTGGATAAAATAGGAGCAGAGCGGGTAAAAGAAGAGATGTTGAACAAAGGCATTTCTGAAAACGGAATTACCATTTTGCAACCTTTGTTTAATCTCACAGGCACTTTTGGTGATCAAATAGAAAAACTTAAAACAATTTTAGAATCTTCTGAAGAAGGTCAAAAAGGAATAGAAGAATTAGAATTTATTAATGCGGGTATTGAGGCATTAGGATTAAAAGTAGCTAAATTAGAATTGGATGTTACTTTGGCAAGAGGTTTAAATTATTATACTGGAGCCATCTTTGAAGTGTCTGCACCTCAAAAAGTGACAATGGGCTCCATTGGAGGCGGAGGTCGCTATGATGATTTAACAGGGATTTTTGGACTTAAAAACGTAAGTGGCGTCGGTATTAGTTTTGGTTTGGATAGGATATTTTTGGTATTAGAGGAGTTGGCATTGTTCCCTAAGACCATAGCCAACGTGATAGATGTCTTATTTATTAATTTTGGTAAAGATGAAGCGCTATATAGCTTAAAAGCAATTAAATCTTTAAGAGAAGAAGGTATTAATGCTGAAATTTACCCCGATGCAGCCAAAATGAAAAAACAGATGAATTATGCTAATAAACGTCATATTAATTATGTGGTATTGGTAGGTGATTCTGAAATGGAAGCTAAAACATATACATTGAAAAATATGAATAGCGGTAATCAGGAGAAACTAAACTTAGAAGTTCTAATAAGCCGTTTTAAATAAAAAAACCCCAATTCAATTAGAATTGGAGTTTAGTGGTTTAGCAGATTGTGACATTCACAACAAATTAAAAAGTCTTTATTTACCGTTGTACGATAATCTTTTTTCTTAGTACACCGGAACTTGTTTTTATAATTACAATGTAAGACCCCGTTGCAAAATTAGATAGTCTAAATTTTTGAGCATTGTAATTGTTCATTTGAGATTTATCCCAATGTTGTACCTTTTTTCCGAGAATATTCAACATGTCTATTTCAAGAAGTTGAGCGTTTGGCAGTGTTTTTACAAATAATTCTTTTGAATTGGATAAATATTTAACTTCCGAAGTGTTTAAATCAACTTGAGGATTGTTTAAAGCATTCTCTCTAGAATCTAGAGATCGTTCATCTGAAGGATGTTGCACCGTGATATAGAAGCGATTAAAATACTCACCTTTATCTATAAACATTGAAAATGTATCGTCATTTATTTTAAAATAGGTGTTTAAGAGTGAATCGTAAATGTATACTTTAACCTCGCTTTCAAAGTTTTCTAATGCATCTAAAGAAATTTCAATATTCCCTGGATGTTTTATAAACATCCCAAAAGGGTATTGCTTGGTATCATCGAAAGCACCAACACCTTGTATAACACATCTTTTATTTTCAATTATATAATTGAGATCATCTTCCATTTCGTCTACGCATAAGCCATCATATCCGTAGTCAAATCCATCAGTTGCAGCATTGTTAGGTGTAAAACTTAAGAGCAAAGGGCGCACGGCGTCTTTAGTAGTTTTAACATTAACACGAACCCGTTTAATGTCTTGAGCATTAGTAAGGCTAGATGCAAATAGAAACACCGTTAGGTATAAAAGAGTAAAGTATTTCATAAGTAGGTTAATTTGGTAAAAGCTGGGAAGCTAAAATACTAATATATGAAATAAAACCCCATGAAATGCATTTAAATTCGATGAAATACACTTTATTTTAACAAAAATACGTTTTGAAATGGGTTAAAAATACCAAAAGGAACATCATTTCTAGAAATGATGTTCCTTTTGGTATTTATGAATACATAATAATGTTACCAATAATTATTTGAATCTTATGCTATAAGTAGCTTCTCTAAATATGAGATTAAAAGTTTTTATATTTAGAACATGCATTATAATATTATCTCAAAAACATGTTGATTGGCCTTTCATCGTATTGTGTTGGGTCAATTATTTAGTTTCAATAATTTTTTAACATTACCGTTCTTAATAGAAGATTAACCGAGAGCGTTATTCTTTAATGATAACTTTTTTATTTGTGGTTTTACCCTTGCTATTGACCACTTTAATAATGTAATTACCATCTGAAACATTTTCTACAGGAATTTTAATCTCTGTTTGATTTAGTGGTGTAATATCTTGCCATGTTCTTATGGTCTGTCCAAGGATATTAAGAAGCACTACTTTTTTAATATCATAACTATTTGCCCAATTGATATAGATTTCATGAGTATCTTCCAGATAATAAAGACGCATAGACTGAATTGTATTTGAACTCGTGTTTAAAGTATCTTCATCTTGAAAAGCAAGAAAAAATCTATCCATAAAATCACCAGGGTCTAAAGGTAGTTTAAATGTTTCTGAATTGAATTGCGTGTACGTGTTTAACAAGGCGTCATATATATATACTGGTATTTCCGAATCAAAATTTTCTTGTGCTTCTAATTCTATTTCAATGTTTCCAGAAATTGCTAAATTAATTCCTAAAGGATATATTTTAGAAGTTTCAAATGCTCCTACCCCTTGAATTACATAACGCCCTTCATCTATTAACCATGACATATCACTTGGAAAGTAATCTGGATTTATGGCGTCATAGCCATAATCAAAGCCATCAGTCGCCTCATTGTTTGGTGTGAATCCAATTAGAAGTGGTCGAATTGCACCTTCGGGTGATTTAAAGCGCAAACGTATACGTTGGATCTTGTCCTCATCACTTTCATAATCATCAGAAGTCTCGCTTTGACGATCTAATCCTTCTAATTCTTCCAGGTTATTATTAACTTCAAAGAAAATTGAGCCATCACCACCCGACGATGCTTCTCTTTTAAAGATTCTTTGATCGTTATTAAATGCTACAACACCACTAGCATCAGTACCCGTGACAAAGAATCCTTGTCCTACGGGTATATACCGTTCCGGCGCTATGGCACCATCACGACCATTTATGATATAGCCATCCTCAGTAGGCGGCGGGTTAACAGCTACTTGGCCTCCAGATAAATTAAATAAGGCATAACCGCCTTCATAATCTCTTAAAATATGCGAATCATTTGTGGCATAATGGTCCCAAAATAATAATGTACCATCAATGCTACCGGTAGACCCTGCATTGCCGCCTGGGATGTTATCCTTAATAAATTCCGCAGCATCAATTGCAGAAGGGTAAGGATTACCTACTAATATTTGATTTTTTGGATTATTAGTTGTGCCACTTAAATCATTAGTAATGGTCCCGTTATTTGGTTTACCTACAAAAACATAATTTTGAGTAGTTGCTCCATTACCACTACCTTTCATAATATATCCAAGTCCAATGTTAACCGATGTGCTATTTCCTATACGATCCCATTCGGAGTAGGTATTTCCTCTTTTATTCCAAAACGAGTATAGCCAACGCGTACTTATTTGTATGGGATCACTTGCTTGTGCAGTTTTACTATTTATCCAAGTAATGGTTTCATTAATTGGATTTGGAACATTTGTTGTTCCATCACGTAATACACTACCTATGCTGTAAGAATTTGAAGTGATTTCGCCATTTACAGTTGCATTGTTTGGTGCAAAAGGAGAACTCCAATAATTATAGTTAAATGGGTTGCTATGACCTTGTTGGTCACGCTCTCCTATCCCTGAACTTGTATTATCGAACACACTGCCATTAAATTGATGTGATACCTTTGATGTGCTATATAAGAAATCACCATCGTTGTCATGATCATAAAATTCATATCGTTTCTGTATAAGTTGTGATTCCCCAACTAAGTCTAATTGGCCATTTAGTTTTAAATAATGTGTGACCCACAACATTTGGCCATCATTGGTTTCATCATACGGCCCAGTTGGATCTTCAATACTCAGTTCATTATTTTCTACTACTAGACCTAAAACCGTAATGTCTTTATCACCCGAGCTAATATTATGAGAAGTTCTAACAATATTCCAGTCTATAGGGTCGCCATTAATTCCTGTACTATTTGGGATATCCCAAACTGAGAAATTTGTCCAAGTATCATCTGTGGTCCATAGTTGGTTTGCTCTAGATGTGTATGGCAGGGGAGCTGTTTCTTGTTGGCTTGAGGTTATATTTCTCAGTCTACCACTTACTCCTTTATAAGAATCTAAATCTCCACATAGTAAATTCATTCGGTAGTAACCCTCAAGATCATCCCAAATTAAAGGATTGTTTTCATTACCATCTAGATTGGTATCTGGGCCATATATTTTTGTTGTAACCACAACGCCGCCTACATCATTACCAAGGGCTTCAATTTCTTGAT
>JAGSHF010000152.1 GCA_023954685.1 Flavobacteriaceae bacterium
AATAAAATGGAGGTAAGAGCAACATTTGACACTGATAAAAGTCAAGCCAAAATTCTTCAATATATTGAATATAAAAACACATCTAATACGGCATTAGATACTGTTTATTTTAACGACTGGAGTAACAGTTTTTCAACAAAAAAAACTCCATTGGCATTGCGTTTTGCTGAAGAATATGATACAGGGTTTTTCTTTGCCAAAAATGAAGAACGCGGTTTCACAACAGTTTTTACAGTAACTGATCATCAAAATAAATCACTAAATTTTGAACATCTCAAAGCAC
The DNA here is from genome assembly GCA_023954685.1 of Flavobacteriaceae bacterium. Classification (GTDB taxonomy): domain Bacteria; phylum Bacteroidota; class Bacteroidia; order Flavobacteriales; family Flavobacteriaceae; genus JAGSHF01. Next base: position 284 of record JAGSHF010000152.1, read on the forward strand.
ATCCTGATGTTCTTGAAGTGGTACTTGATCAACCATTACTTCCCGGTGAATCCTACAAAGTCACCTTAAGTTATTTAGTACAATTTCCAGATGATAAATTTACGCGCTATGGTGTCAATGCTGCTAAAGAATTTAAACTGAAATATTGGTACATGACGCCAAGTGTGTATGATGGCAAGTGGCATTATTATAGCAATTATAACCTAGATGATATTTTTATTCCTGCAACAGATCTAACCATGCAGATTGAATATCCAAAAAACTATGTCTTAACTTCAGAATTGGATTTGGTTAATACGGTGCAGAATAGTGATTCTCAATCTTCTATTTTAACTGGTAAATCTCGAGTTGATTCAAAGTTGTTTTTATCGCGATTCCCCCGTTTCAAGACCGTACAAACCGATAATTTTTCAATAGTATCAAACATACCTGAAAAAAACATAGGAGGAACAGGAAGTGCTATAGTAACGGATAGAATTACACAATTCATCACAAAACATTTAGGGCAATATCCACATAACAAATTGTTGGTTACAGATATTGACGTGGCAAAAGACCCAATTTATGGACTAAATCAATTGCCTAAATTCATTCGCCCCTTTCCTGATCATTTTCAGTATGAATTGAATCTTATCAAAAGTACATTGAGTAATTATTTGGATAACACCTTATTGATCAATCCGCGAACAGAGTATTGGCTTAAAGATGGTGTTCAAATTTATTTCTTAATGAAATACATCGATGAGTTTTATCCAGACATGAAATTATTGGGAAGTTTAGCTGATGTTTGGGGATTTAGAGCATTTCATGCAGCAGATTTGAGTTTTAATGATCAATACGGGCTCATTTATATGCATATGGCTCGTACAAATAGAGACCAAAGGTTAACCATGCCTAAGGATTCACTCCTAAAATTCAATAAGAACTTAGCAGGAAAATATAAAGCCGGCATTGGATTAAAATATCTTGATGATTTTATTAATTCTAATGTTTTAGAAACAACATTAAAAGAATATCTTGTAGACACACAACTCAAAAAGACTTCTCCAAAATCATTTGAAACGGCCATACGATCTAATACTTCAAAAAATCTCGATTGGTTCTTTGAAGAGTACCTGAATACTAGAAACAAAATTGACTATCGTATTAAGGACCTTAGTAAGACAGAGGACTCAATAACATTTACTGTACAAAACAAAAGAAAAAGTACGATGCCAGTGTCTTTGTTTACTTTAAAGGACGATTCTATAATATCTAAAACATGGTTAACAGGGATTAAATCAAAAATAACATTTACCATACCTAGAGATAGCGCTAACAAATTGGTACTTAACTATGATAATCGTGTGCCAGAGTATAACCTAAGAGATAATTGGAAATCTTTAAAAGGCTTTTTCTTTAACAATAGGCCATTACAATTTAGAGTGTTTAAAGATGTTGAAGACCCTTATTACAATCAAGTGTTTTTAATGCCAATCATAGAGTATAGAAATATCTATGACGGGCTTACGCTTGGTCTTAAATTTTATAATAAAACCCTATTAAGAAAAGGGTTTAATTATAAAATATCTCCCAAATATAGTTTTGCTTCTAAAACATTAACTGGTGGGGCTTCAGTATCAAACATACATAATATAGATGGCTCAAATAACCTATATAGCATTGCCTATGGGGTTTCAGGCTCCTATAGTTCATATGCACCTGATTTATTCATTAGAAAGTTAACACCATTCCTTAGCTTTAATTTTAGAGACAATTCTAATTTCCGATCTAACAAATTTCAATCTCTTAACATCAGATACATTGATATTTCGAAAGATCCGGATTTGCTAAACATATCAAATAATTCAGATCCAGATTATAAGGTTTTTAACATGAGGTATGTAAATACTAATCCTGGGTTGATTAAATACGATAAATGGTTTACTGATTTTCAGCTATCAGAATCTTTTGGTAAAATTGCCTTTAATTATGAATACCGGAAGCTCTTTGACAATAATCATCATTTAGGGTTTCGCTTTTATGCCGGAACATTTTTATACAATAAAACTAATGAAGATTCTGATTACTTCAGCTTTGCTCTAGATAGACCTACAGATTATCTTTTTGATTATAACTATTTAGGACGTTCTGAAAATTCTGGAATTTTTAGTCAACAATTAATAATAGCAGAAGGTGGTTTTAAATCTAAATTGGAACCCGCCTTTGCTAACCAATGGATGACCACAATGAATTTTACCTCATCAATTTGGAGATATATTCAAACCTATGGCGATATTGGTTTGGTTCAGAATAAAAACACGCAAGTAAAATTTGTTTATGATGCCGGAATAAGACTCAGTCTAGTTGCTGATTATTTCGAAATTTATTTTCCCGTATATTCTAATTTGGGTTGGGAAATTGGCCAACCGCAATATGATCAAAAAATTAGATTTATTTTTACGATGGACCCCCAATCACTACTCGGGCTTTTCCGCAGAAAATGGTACTAAATTCCTTAAGGATTCGTTTTTTGAATTATTCTCAAGGAAAATTAAATTATTTTAAATAATATACACTTTTCTTTAAAAAACCTTGATTTTGTTGATAATTATACATTTTATTAACAGCTTTCACCATTGTACATTCCACTAAGTTTGTGTACTTTTGCAACACCTAAAGTCCATAATATGCAAACAGATCCAAACACTACCAAAGACATGTCTTTTGATGATTTTAAATCAGAAATCATTACGGATTACACCATTGCAAAAACCAGTAGAGAATGTAGTTTACTTGGTCGTCGTGAAGTGTTAACTGGTAAGGCAAAATTTGGAATTTTTGGTGACGGAAAAGAAGTGCCACAATTGGCTTGGGCCAAAGCATTTAAAAATGGGGATTTTCGCTCTGGGTACTATCGTGATCAAACATTTATGATGGCTATTGGAGAATTAACTATTGAACAATTCTTTGCAGGACTTTATGGTCATACAGAAATAGAAGCTGACCCAATGAGCGCTGGTCGACAAATGGGTGGGCACTTTGGAACACATAGTTTGGATGATAATTACAATTGGAAAAATCTTACCAAGCAAAAAAATTCTAGTGCAGATATCTCTCCTACGGCAGGGCAAATGCCTAGATTATTAGGATTAGCACAAGCGTCAAAAATTTATAGAAATGTAACCGGTATTGATGCCACTAATTTTTCTATTGACGGTAATGAAATTGCTTGGGGAACCATTGGTAATGCAAGTACTAGTGAGGGGTTGTTTTTTGAAACTATTAATGCCGCAGGTGTATTACAAGTACCAATGGTAATTAGTGTTTGGGATGATGACTATGGAATTTCAGTACATGCAAAACACCAAACTACTAAAGAAAACATTTCTGAAATCTTAAAAGGTTTTCAGCGCGAAGAAGGCACGAATGGTTATGAAATACTTCGTGTTAAAGGTTGGGACTACCCTACTTTAATAGAAACGTATCAGGCTGCATCTCAAATCGCAAGAAATGAGCATGTACCTGTACTTATTCATGTTACAGAATTGACACAACCACAGGGGCATTCAACTTCTGGATCGCATGAGCGTTACAAAAGTCCTGAGCGGCTTAACTGGGAAGCAGACCACGATTGCATTCTTAAAATGCGACAATGGATCATAGCGAATGGAATTGCTACAAATGAAGAACTCTCTACCATAGATAAACAAGCAAAAAAAGATGTTAGAGAAGGTAAAAAAATCGCTTGGAATGCTTTTATTTCACCTATTCTTAAAGAACGTGATGAGGCGCTAATCCTTTTAGAAAATGTAGCTGCACAAAGTTCAAACAAAGTTTTTATTACAAGACTTATTAATGAGCTAAAACCTATTGATGAGCCCATTAGAAAAGATATACTAATTACGGTTAGAAAAACATTACGTTATATCACTTTTGAAGATTCTTTTGAAAAAGACCAATTGCAAGATTGGATTAATAACTATATCGAAAATATTCAACCCAAATATAGCGCTAATCTTTACAGCGAATCAGATAAAGATCCGAAGCAAATTATAGAAGTTCCTGCTACTTATGATAACAATGCGGAAGATGTTGATGGGAGACTCATTATAAGAGATAATTTTGACGCTATTTTTAATAACTATCCAGAAGCTTTAGTCTTTGGAGAAGATGCAGGAAACATTGGTGATGTAAATCAAGGCCTAGAAGGTTTACAAGAAAAATATGGAGAGTTAAGAGTCGCAGATGTTGGTATTCGTGAAGCTTCAATTTTAGGCCAAGGTATTGGAATGGCTATGCGTGGTTTAAGACCTATTGCAGAAATTCAATATTTGGATTATATACTATATGCACTTCAAATTATAAGTGATGACTTGGCTACTTTACACTACCGCACTAAAGGCAAGCAAAAAGCACCATTAATTATACGAACTCGTGGCCATAGACTTGAAGGCATTTGGCATTCGGGCTCTCAACTAGGTGGCGTACTGAATCTTATTAGGGGTATTTACGTTCTTGTTCCAAGAAATATGACCAAAGCAGCTGGTTTTTATAACACCATGCTAGAAAGCGATCAGCCAGCACTCATTGTAGAATGTCTAAACGGTTACCGCTTAAAGGAAAAAATGCCTAATAATATTGGTGAATTTAAAACGCCTGTTGGTGTGGTTGAAACAGTAAAAGAGGGAACTGATATCACTTTAGTTTCTTATGGTTCAACCTTAAGAATGGTAGAACAAACAGCAAAAGAACTTTTAGAAGTGGGTATTGATGCCGAAGTGATTGATGTACAATCCCTATTACCATTTGATTTGAATCATGATATCGCCAAAAGTATTAATAAAACAAATCGATTATTAATTATTGATGAAGATGTTCCTGGTGGCGCATCAGCATATATTTTGAATGAAATAATAAATATTCAAAATGCTTATGATGTATTAGATAGCCAGCCAAGAACACTTGCTGCAAAGGCTCATAGGCCTGCTTATGGTACAGATGGTGATTATTTTAGCAAGCCATCTAACGAAGATATTTTTGAAGCTGTTTATCAAATGATGCACGAAGTTAACCCTGAAGATTATCCTAAATTGAGATAAGGCTGTTTAATTAAATAATATCGAAAACCATTCTATTTTTACTTGAATGGTTTTTTTATATATTTATGTCAAACAACATCTAATGCTCACTAAGGCAGACAAATCAAACTTACGAAGTACCATTTTTAAACACATCGATGGTATTGCAACCTCCACTACAGCCCATACTTTACAAAAAAAAGGTGTTTTAGATTACTTATTAAAACACAATGAAGTATCCTTAAGTGATTTGGTGAAAGAATTTAAGGCTAATGAGGGTTATCTTAATATTGCGCTTCGAATCATTTGTTCCCAAGGTTGGTTAGAACAGAAACTAGACAATAAAACAGATAGCATATCATACCAGATCAACAGCAATAGCGATACTGCTTTTAAATTAGTCTATCTTTATGAAGATGCTGTACAACTCCTTCAGTATTCTGTTAATTTTCCGGATGAACGCATTGGACCTGACGCTTTTAGTGCACTTGAGCGCATCTTCAAAACATATGAAAACAATTTTGGTTTAGAACCCCCGACAAAAAATTCTGTTAAAGCACAAATATTTAAACATATAGAAGGTGTTATTGTAGGACCAATTATAGTTCTTTTAGGTCTTAATGGCTTATTCCATAAATACTTTATGGAAGCTTCCTTTAGAGCTCAAGAATATCATAAAAACCCCGAAAGTTTTAAGAAAATTCTTGATTTTTTAATGTTTTTAGGCTGGTTTCATAAAAAGAAAGACACGTATAGGTTTACTGATGAAGGACTATTCTTTGCAAAACGCGCTAGTGCTTATGGTGTTACCGTATCCTATATTCCAACCTTTATTCAATTGGATGAATTAATCTTTGGAAATCCATTGATTTTAAAAACAAAGAACCCACATGACACCGAAAAACACGTACATCGTGAAATGAATGTTTGGGGAAGTGGTGGTGCACATTCTACCTATTTCAAAATTATTGATGAAATAATTATCAATCTTTTCAACAAACCTATAGATGAACAACCCAAAGGTATTTTAGATATGGGTTGTGGCAATGGGGCATTTATGCAACATATTTTTGATATAATAGAATACCAAACCCTACGTGGTAAAATGCTTGAAGAACATCCCTTATTATTGGTAGGCGCTGATTTTAATGAAGCCGCGTTAAAAGTAACCAGAGCCAATCTTATTAAAGCCGATATCTGGGCTAAAGTAATTTGGGGTGATATTGGTAGACCAGATTTGTTGGCTAAAGATTTAAAAGAAGATTATAACATCGATTTAAAGGATTTGCTTAATGTAAGAACTTTTTTAGACCATAATAGAATTTGGGAATCCCCGGTTAACACCACCAATCGTATTAGCACATCCACCGGTGCTTATGCTTCAAATGGTAAGCGTTTAAATAATAACCTGGTTGAAGACTCACTCTTAGAACATTTTAAAAAATGGAAACCTTATGTTAAAAAATTTGGCCTTTTAATTATTGAACTTCATTCCATCAACCCAAAACTAACTGCTAATAATTTAGGAAAAACTGCGGCGACAGCTTATGATGCCACTCACGGTTACTCTGATCAATACATTCTAGAAGTGGATGTTTTTAATGCTATAGTGATTGAAGCCGGTTTAGCTCCAGATTCAAATTATTTTACTAAATTCCCCAACAATGAATTGGCAACAGTAAGCGTGAATTTATTAAAAGGATAATATGAAAGATGAAAATAATCCATTAATCACGAGAGATTGGTTGGCCATTGAAAGAACCAAATTAGCAAACGAGCGTACATTTTTAGCTTATTTTAGAACCTTTATTGTAATCTTAGGAACGGGAATTACGATTGCCAAATTAGAAATCTTTAGCGAACTGAAATCTTTTGGAATCTATCTAATTATTTTTGCTCCGATAATATTATTTATAGGTTTGATAAGACTAATTAAAGTAAAACGTACCATAAGAAAACATTACAAAATTTAAAAAACACCTATAAAATTTATTATTATGTTTAAAACAAGCAAAGATTTAGCCCTATTAATATTACGTGTAGCATCTTCGGGTATGTTACTTACTCACGGCATTCCAAAGATTCAAAAACTATTTGCAAGTCCTATAGAATTTGGAGATCCTATTGGGGTTGGCCCTACCCTTTCATTAATATTAGCACTTATAGGTGAGGTCGTTGCTCCTGTTTTAATAATAGTAGGATTTAAAACCAGATTGGCAGCCATTCCTGCTTTTATCACTATGGCAGTTGCCG
>JAGSHF010000154.1 GCA_023954685.1 Flavobacteriaceae bacterium
AATGCAACATGTTTTGTTCTATAATTTCAGGAGATAATTTTGACATGATCTTAATTTTGGTGTTTTAAAATTAATCAATATAAATACACGAATCAATTAAACTTCCAGTTCTTCTAAGATTTCTTGACTTTTAACGCGTAAATGCTTGGGCAGTTTGTTATACTTAGGAAGTACGGCAAGATAACGCTCGTCATTAGTCGTGTAAACATTTTTAAAAACAGGCTTAAACCTCCCCATGGTATCAATGATGGTTGAAATAAAGTCATCATGATGTACCAAATCATCACTTCCTAAATGAAATACACCGTTTTTATTCCGATTAATGATATAATGTATTTGCTGAGTTAACTTATGATCTGAAGTTACATTCATTACCAAATTAGGAAATACCTCAATGGGTAAATTTTCTTTAAGTAGTAGTTTTATATCATTGAGTCGAGGAGAAGTGACTCCAAAAACCATTGGCAACCTCAAAATAGCCACTTTAGTTTGAGGTAATCTCAAGAGCATATTTTCAATTTTTATCTTAAGATGTCCATAAATACTATGACTAAGCGTTTTGTCATTTTCGTAACTAGGATATTTACTATAAGCATCAAATACGTTAGCAGAAGATAAAAAAATTAGTTTAGAAGGTGTTTGCATTATATATTCCGCAAGGTGCTGATGTGTTATAATTTGCGCAGAAAACTCACCACGCAAAGCTGAAATAATAATATTGGGTTTGACAACCTCAAGTATTTCAAATATATCATCTTCCTCAGCATTAAATTGATAAAAGTGTTGATTCTTTTCAAAGTGAGTATTATGCGTATTGTAAGTGCCGTAAGTGTCAAAATAGGAACATAATTCAAGATAAATTGCATTTCCTAGAAAACCACTAGCTCCAATTATTAAAATTCTTGTTTTTTGCTTCAACTTAGGCATGAATTCTAAAATATAGAGAGATTGGTCTTCGTTGTGAATTTTTCAAGGGCTTTCATTCCTATAAGTGAATTTCCTTTTTGATTTAAACCTGGCGACCAAGTAGTGATCGTAAAATGATTTGGGAGTACGGCAATGATACCACCTCCAACACCACTTTTTCCAGGCAAGCCTACTTCAAAAGCAAATTCACCAGCTTCATCATAAAAACCGCAGGTCAACATTAAGGCGTTAATTCGTTTGGCTTGACTTTGACTTAATCGCTTTTTTTGTTGTAAGCATATACCATGGTTAGCAAACATAAAAAAGGCATTTGATAATTGTTCACAAGTCAATTCTAAAGCACATTGATGAAAATAAAAATCTAGTACATCGTCTACATGATTTTCTAGATTATCAAAAGCTTTAAGAAGGTTTGCCGCTGCATAGTTTCTAAAACCAGTGCGTTGCTCAGATTTTGCAACATCATAATTATAATTTATGGTTTGATCATTTGTTAAGTCCTTAATGAAATTTAGAAACTCGTGTTTTGGATTATCAAAATGGGACACCAACATGTCAGCAATGACGATAGCTCCTGCATTTATAAATGGATTTCTTGGAATGCCATTTTCTAATTCCAATAATGATAATTGGTTAAAGGGATTTCCAGACGGCTCAACATCAATTCGTTCCCAGATGGTATCTTTGTAGATTGGAAAAACAAATGCTAATGATAAAACTTTTGAGATACTTTGTATTGAAAACGGAATATTCCAGTCCCCAGAGGAATAAGAATTACCATCAATATGTTTTAAATGAATTCCAAAATTTTGAGAATCAATAGTTGATAGTTCAGGAATATATGAGGCAATTTCACCTCTATTTATATCATCTTTTAATTCAACATAAATGGATTCAATTACTTTTTGAAAATCGATCATGCACTAGCCTTTATAAAATGGCAGTTTCACTACAGTGGCCGGAATTGCTTTTTTTCGCACTTGAATATGTATGTTGTTGCCAACGCTAGCCATAACAGTTGGAACATAACCTAAACCAATCCCTTTTCCTAAACTAGGACTCATAGTACCGGAAGTTACAACTCCAATTTTAATACCCTGGCCATCTACAATATCATATCCTTGACGTGGAATACCGCGTTCATCCAATTCAAAAGCTACTAATTTGCGCTCCGGACCCGTACGTTTTTGATGTTCTAAAGCTTCGCAGTTTGTAAAATCTTTAGTGAACTTTGTGATCCACCCTAAACCAGCTTCAATAGGCGAGGTTGTATCTGTGATATCATTCCCATATAAGCAATAACCCATTTCAAGTCTTAATGTATCACGAGCTGCCAAACCAATTGGTTTAATACCATAAGCTGCACCAGCTTCAAAGACTTTATCCCAAACTTGCTTTACCTCATTATTTTTGCAGTAGATTTCAAAGCCACCACTTCCTGTATAACCAGTGGCTGATATAATTACATTTTCAATACCAGCAAAATCTCCAACAACGAAATTGTAAAATTTTATAGCGGACAAATCATGACTGGATAAACTTTGCATTGCATCAATGGCTTTTGGACCTTGAATGGCTAATAAAGAGTAATCTTCAGATATGTTACGCATTACTGCACCAACATCATTTTTTGATGCAATCCAATTCCAATCTTTTTCAATATTACTAGCATTAACAACCAGCAAAAAGGTCTCATCTTTAATTTGATACACAATCAAGTCATCCACAATGCCACCATCATCATTAGGAAAACAACTGTATTGTGCTTTTCCAATGGCAAGCTTTGAAGCATCATTACTGGTCACTTTTTGAATAAGCGCTAAAGCATTAGGACCTTCAATTAAAAATTCCCCCATATGAGAAACATCAAAAACACCAACGGCAGTTCTAACCGTCTCGTGTTCGGCATTCACACCTTCATATTGAACAGGCATATTGTAACCTGCAAAAGGAACCATTTTTGCGCCAAGAGCTTCGTGAGTTGAGGTTAAAGCAGTATTTTTCATAAGTAATATAGTAATATGTTGTCACGCAAAACTACGTAAAATTTGCCTTATATTTTTTATAAAATTTTTGTTAAAATGAGAGTTGAATTTATTTTATTACGTAAATTCATCACTTTAAATTTAAGAGATGAAAGTACGTAATATTTGTTTTTCAATTTTAGTAATGCCTTTTTTGATGATTGCTCAAAAGGGAGTTCCCGAAGATTTTTTATCTGATACATTTCATAAAGAAAGAAGGGCTGCACTGCGCGATAAAATGCAAAAGAATACGGTTTCTGTGTTTTTTGCTAACCCAGTAAGAAATAGAGCGAATGATGTAGAATATGTTTATCATCAAGACCCAAACTTCTATTATTTAACGGGTTATAAAGAGCCACATGCGGTGCTTGTTGTTTTTTCGGATATGCAAGAAAAAGATGGAAAATCATATAACGAATTACTTTATGTTCAAGAACGAAATGCCAGAGCCGAAATGTGGACCGGTTATCGCCTAGGCGTTAAAGGCGCTCAGGACAAATTGGGTTTTGATATGGCATTAAATGGAAAAGAATTTTTAAACTCTGAAATTGATTTCATGTCATTTGATAAGGTGATGTTTGATGATTTTAAAGATGACTATAGAGATTCAGATCGAAACCCTGCAGATTTGCATGATTTGATTTCATCATTTAAAACGCAAGTAGGTTATTATGTTATTGATTCAGAAGCGAACACCGAAGTCGATTTGCAGTTAGATAAAAATAGAGAAGGTAACCTACCTAATCAACGCGCAAAAATTGACGTTAAAACGTTGAGCAAGTTAATGGGGGGGTTACGCCAGATTAAAACACCAGAAGAAATGAAACTGCTGACCAAGGCAGTTCGGATTTCTGCCATGGGACAAATAGAAGTCATGAAGGCTATGAAGACTGACATGTCTGAAACTGAAATACAAGGCATTCATGAATATGTTTATAAAAAGTATGGCAGCGAGTATGAGGGTTATCCTTCTATAGTTGGAGCGGGTGCTAATGGTTGTGTGTTGCATTATGTTGAAAATAACAAAATGGAAGTTGGAAAAGACTTAGTACTCATGGATTTGGGTGCCGAATATCATGGTTATACGGCTGATGTTACTAGAACCATCCCTGCTAATGGTAAATTTAATCCTGAGCAAAAGGCCATCTATGATTTGGTGTATGATGCGCAGGAGGCAGGAATTGCTGAAGCCGTTATTGGTAACACAGGAAGGACTACATTTAATGCTGCTATGAAAGTAATTAATGCTGGTTTACTGGAATTAGGCATAATTAAATCTCTGGACGAGCAACACATGTATTTGCCTCATGGAATATGTCATCATATTGGTTTGGATGTTCATGACTTAAATGATGGCAGTGCCTTTGAGCCTAATATGGTGGTAACTATTGAACCAGGAATTTATATACCAGAAGGCAGTCCTTGTGATGAAAAATGGTGGGGCATTGCAGTGCGCATTGAAGATGATATTTTAATTACTGAAAAAGGACCAATAAACTTATCGGAAGAAGCACCTCGTAAATCTGAAGAAATTGAAGCATTAATGAGACAACCTAGTATTTTTGATCAATTGGAGTTGAAGAAGTTGGATTAATTGACTGTTTAGTTTCCTGAACAAAACTAAATAGGTTGATATAAAAAATTTAATCATTAGTTCTTAGGCTTAAGAATATATGTATTAACAGCAACCGAATCAATTTTTGCTCTAGAATAATACACAGGAAAGTACTGGTCTTTGGCCCAGGGTTCGAATAAATTACTATAAAATTGACTTTCAGGATTACCAGATTGTCCGGGCCCATTAGTTCCAATAGCGGCATCCCAATCCCCTGTGTTTACAATCATTCTAAAAGAACCACCACTACTTTGATTGTTATTACCTCCTGTAGAACCAGGCGTATAGGAGTTGCCACCCCGTGGCAAGGGACCTAAATCAAGTTTTGATTTCATTTCTTGAGTTACTGAACTTCCTAAGGCATGAGCCATATATGCGTGTTTGAATTTTTCTTGGCCATACTGCCATTGACTCATATCACTGCCAAGTGAATTTTCTAAATTACTTATGGCATTATTAAATGCATCAGTTAATAACAGGTCTCTACTTTGTGTAGCATTAAATTGAAACCTTGAATCTGGTTTTTGAATAATATCTATGATAGTTTTCATTTGTAAACCACCAAAATCAGTTTTAACTGTACTTGGAATAAAAGACGCATCTGCCAAATCTCTAAGCTCATTTTCCCAAGCCACATAAATAGCGGCTTCAATGGCATTAGGTTCTAATTTAAAATCCCAATTAGATAATAACTTTTGAGCATCTGCCGCAGGTCCAGTAAAAGATAATGCTTTTAAATAAGGGACTAATGTTCTGGCAGGAATAGATAGATAATCAACTTGCAGTGCCTTCATATCATCCATGTTCATTTTCTTTCCTGCGCTTAAAACTTCATTAACCCGATCACCTCGAAAAGGATCTGCCCAGGTATATCCTACAGCATTCCAATGTTCATAATCATTTGGCGTCACATTTTGATTTGCCGTTGCTAAAAACCCTTGTTCTGGATTATAAGCATGAGGTTTTTCAATAATAGGTAAATAGCCATCCCATTCATAAGTGCCATCTCCAGGAACTGGTACTAAACCACTAAAATTATTTCTAATTGGTGCTATGCCAACGGCTTGCCAACCTATGTTACCTTCTTTATCTGCCCAAATCATATTTTCACCAGGTATATGACTATAGTTACAAGCTGCTCTAAATTCTTCCCAGGTCTTGGCTTGATCCATTCTTAAAGAGGCTAGGTAAGGAGAGCCTCCTATTTCTAACCATGCACAACGAATTGCATAAGCTTTTAAATTTTCTTTGTCTATATGAGCAACTGGACCATGTTGTGTGTAAAATAAATCAACGCTAACATCATCTTTACCTTTTACCTTTATGGTTTCAGAAATTACATCCATATCTACCCAATTATCTTTATATTTATATTGATTTGGATTATCTGGATTCAAATCATAAACATAAAGATCTTCACCATCGGTTTCATAAACAGTAAGTCCCCAAGTTCCGTATTCATTATGACCAATAGAAATACCAGGAATTTCTGGTTCACCACCACCAATTACATTCCAACCTGGAGCAACTAAATGTGCCATATAGCGCAAAGAAGGAACCGCTATGCGGCGATGTGGATCATTTGCCATATACGTGTTGCCGTCTTGCATAAGATTACCACTTACTACCCAATTATTACTTCCAATAGCTAAAGAATCATTGTCCGTTTCATTCATTTGTATCAACGCCGTTGCTTTATCCGTTTTCCTGAATTCTGGAATTATATCGTTCGGTTCAAATTTTACAGTTTGTCTATATGCGTGATATAAATCTAAAATATCCCCATTAAGGAGATCTTTATTGATTTTTGGATCCAAATTTATGTCTGGATCTTTAGGATGAAACCAAGCGATTTCTTTTGTTTTTTCCACTCCGATTTTTGCCACAGAACGTCCTATAGCTAATTCTTCATCTATATTTCCTAATAATCCTTGATGTCTTGAAATCACAACATCTGGTGTCCATTTTTCAGGTTTAATATTTAGTAATTTAAACTCTATAGGGAGTGCTTCAGGCGTCTTTAAAATTTCTTCTATATAGGCGTTGACACCGTTTGTATATGCTGTTATTATTTCTTCACCATCATCATGATAATGATTTAATTCCTTTGTCATATCACCACGAAACTTGAAAAGCCGTGTGCCAATATCACGTTTAAGTTCTCGCTCACCTAATATTTCTGCAACAGTACCGGTAGCTTGTCTTCGCCAAATCTCAAATTGGAATAGTCTGTCTTTAGCTGCAGTATAACCTTGAGCAAAAAAGAGGTCTTTTTGATTTTTTGCATAAATATGATTTATCCCCCACTGATCTCTAATTATTTCAACAGGAGCATCTAAACCATTTATTTGCAATTGATTGTCTTCCGTTTTTTCTTTTTTACAAGAAAACAAAAGTAAACTCACTATTAACAGCAACAAGAATGAGAGGATGATTTTTTTAAATTGAAAATACATGCTACTAAGGTTGGTTAGATAGGCTATTTTCAATGGGTAGTAGAGGTCGTGACTAAGTTAAACCTTTTTATGTTGATTTTTTAAAAAAGATTGCAATTCAGAATAGTTTTTAATTTTTGTAGATGTTTTTTCCTTATCAATCACGGCTCGTATTTGTTTTGGTAGCGGAACTTTTATCGGAATAACATCCTCTACAACATTCAAAAATTTTGTTGGATGCGCCGTTTCCAAAAAGACACAATGTGATTGAGAATTAACTTCTATAAATGCTTTTGCTCCCAGATAACCTACAGCACCGTGAGGATCTGCAACATACTTATAGTTGTTGTAAATTTCTAAAATAGCATGTTTGGTTTCGTCATCTGAAAAGCTATAGGAACTGAGATTTTCTTTGAGTTTATTAAAATCATTTTTATAAATTTCTAGAATCCGTACAAAATTACTTGGGTTTCCTACATCCATGGCATTACTAATGGTTTGTACTGACGG
>JAGSHF010000204.1 GCA_023954685.1 Flavobacteriaceae bacterium
CCTGCCGGCAGGCAGGTTATACACGGTGTTGTGCTTTCGTTATTAATTAGAAACAGCTGCTAAGACAAAGAGAAAATCAAACTCATGACTAATGGTAGAATTAGAATTCTAATAAACATAAAAAAGAAAATTACCGTTATAATTTTAAATATTCTTTCCCCTAATGACACCATTTTAAAAAATGAAAAATTTGACCAAAACATATAGAATGTAAATATAAAAATGATCAACTCTTTTGGAACGAATATCCCGAAAATCACCTTGGTAACAAAAAGTAAAGGCATTGTTATAAATAAAATAGTAGGAATGAAATAAAAATTGACAGCTAGTAATTCGGTGTAATTAAATTTTAATTTTTTAAAAAAAACAAACAATAGTGCTGGTATAAGAATAATCATAAACAGATTTGCAAGAAGTATATATTCAACAGCAAGTTTAATATTCCAAATTTCCATACTTGTATTTAGGCTGTCTGACAAGAATGAGAACGTATAATATGTTTCGTTTTTAATTACTTCGGTAGTCTTAAACCAATAATCAATAAAGGTTTGGAATGCTAAAGCAATCACCATATATCGTGTAGGGTTAGTAAAAGATTTTCGCTGTCCATTTATATAAGCATGAGCGACACTCCCTGGTTTAATAATCAATTTCCAAAATGTGAACAAAAATCCTTTGTGTAAATTGAAAGTATTATCAAAGAAATCGTTGATTACCTCACGCATTTGTAAACGTTTATTGCCAATACTGCGTTGTCCACAATTATGACAATATTCACCCTCAAATATTTTTTGGCAATTTTTACACTTTTGTTGATTCATTAATTAAGAAAATAGTTATCATTAACTTATTGTAGTGCTTTCCGTTATATCACAATTGGTCTACCCATCCTGGTTCAGAGGCCACAGTTAGCATCATTGTCAAAGTCGTTATTATATAGAAACAAGCAATAACAAGATGAACTTTGTGATTTTTACTCCGCAAACCAAAAAATATAGGAATAAGAGAAATTATATGGAAATATTGCTCTGGACCAAAGAAAAATTCGCCAGTCAAAACAAAACCATTTAATTGGATATACACTAAAAATGTTAGTATAGCATAAAATAGCTTATGCTTATTCTTATAATAATGATCTCTCCAAGAGTCAACTTCGTTAGGATTTTCTGGAACTAAAACTGTCGCTATGAAATAGTACAGTGCACCATCAATAAGTAGGAAAATAAATTTATATAATTTCCAGTCTTCTAAATTTCTATGTGCCCAAATTCCCCAAAAGCTAGTTATAATACTAATTAACATAATTACAATAAATAATAGGTGGACTACATATCTACTATTTTTATTTATTGCTGCAGACAATCCGCCTATAAGTCTAATTGCTGCAGTACTATAAATAAATGAAAAGGCAATAGCGATATAGTTAAATAATTCCATTTTAATTATGATAAAGAAAACCGTTCGATTCATAATGAAGCACAACGTGTTCGTGTATGGTTTCGTTGCTTTTGGATTAAAGATAGCAAAAGAGGACGAGCCTGAGGAATATTCGGAGAATATTCCGATTAGAACTTATGATTCTCTAGCAATGAATTATACACGGTGTTGTACGTAGTTTTTATAATTCTTAAAAGGGTTAGTCTAGTTGTTTTTCGAATAATAGATTTTGTACCCATCCTGTCTCATCTGAAACAAGAAAGTCCATAACATTGCCATTGTCAAATTCAAAAACAATCTTACTATAGTAATAAGAATCAATTCCCTCAAAAGTGTTTTCCCCAGTTCGCTTTAATGTAATTTTCTGGTTTGACGCCGTTGTAATTAATAGATGATTTTTATTCAATTCTACATGGTTTAAAATCTTTAACTCAGGTGATTTGTAAGCGCCTGAAAACATTTTCAATGATATTTCATATTGTGGCTTTGGTTTGTTCACTTCAACACGTGATGCTTTTAGTTCACCTCCGGGTGTTTTTAGCGTAAAGAATGTAAGAGCTTCATTAAATATCATTTTGTTATTAGTCCCTTCCATTGAAAATTCATTTGGTCCAACTGGAATTAAATTTAGTTTGCCCATTGGTGTTTGTGCCATTAGGTTTTTGCCTTCTATAGCAATAATAGCATTATCTCCCATTATTAGATAAGTTCCTTCAAATTGTTTTAGGTACTCTATTGGCACTTCCCTAATAGCAGAAGTCACCGCATTATTTTTCTCATAAACTACTATGTTTTTAATAGACCCTATTGATTTAGCGTCTGTGTTATTGTCCAAATTAGAAATTGTTATGACATCTAAATTTATTTTAGGGTAATACCTAACTATAGTTTTATATCCAGGAACGCTACCAAAGTGAAAAATTTCATCAAGCTCTCCATTTGAGTCTCTGTTTATCATTAATCCCATTGCAAAAGTAGCGCTGTTTTTTGGGTCTACTCTTAACATATAATCTTGATTGTGTATATGTCTTTGCCATTTGAATAAATCTTCAATGGTAGAATAAATTCCTGAGGCACCATAATCTTCCCAAAGCATACCTTCAGCTCTAATAAACTTACCATTTACTTCATTATAAGGTTCTGCTCGATTTGGAATTATTTGTGCATAGCTGCCTGCTAAGAGCGTAGACTGCATATCCAACGGTTCAAAAACCTCCTTTTTCAGATAGTTAGCTAAAGTCATTTCAGAAATATTTTCAACTATTTTACTAAGAAGAGTATAACCGGAATTGCAATACATGGTTTGAGTGCCAGGCTTAAAGTTTAGCTCTCTTTGATTGTATATCATATCAAGTTGACTCTGTTGGGTTATTGTTTTCCCTACTTCTTGTCTCCCTTCAATATAGCCCCTTAGCGATCCAGTATCACGTAGGCCTGATGTATGAAAAAGTAAATTGTCTATTGTTATTGTTTGTCCAAAGTCTTGTAAATCAGGCAAATATTTTCGAATATCATCATTAAAAGAAAGCTTACCTTCTTTTTCTAACTGAGCAATGGCATAGGCCGTGAATTGCTTAGATACCGACCCGATGTCAAATACTGTGGTGCCTGAAATAGGAATATTGTGTTCAAGATTTGCTAAACCATAGCCTTTAGAAATTAGCACTTTATCATTTAGCATAATACCTACAGCAATTCCAGGGCTTGGTTTTTCATTGTAAATAGCGAATAAACTATCAATCTTATTTTCCAAGTTTAGCTGTGGATTTTGGGCAAAAAGATGAGTAGAACCTGAAATAAATAATATTAGTATTTGTAGGCATTTCATGGCTGTAAAAGTCAACGATTTCATAAAATATATAATTTTAGTTTTAATTACGTACAACGGTTAGTATATGAGCCGTTTTCCTGCCCGTCCGGCAGGCGGGAATGGCTTATATACAATGTTGAGCATAGTTAATTTAATGTTCTTTTTTCCCCTGGGTGATATTCCACCTCTAAATATTTATCTACATCTTCATCTTTATAAAGCACCTTTTTGAATGTGCCATTTGCAAACATCTCTGCTTGATCGAAGTAATGAGGTGAATTGGAATCACGGCTTATGCCATAAGGAATTATGGATCTGGCTTTTGTCTCTTCACCAAACTCAACTATGGAGATATAGGAATGCCCTGCATCTGGTCTCCTAGTTATATTGCCATCAACTAAAACAGGTGCTCTGTAAGCACAAAACATAATTCCAGTAATACTGCTTCCTCCCTTCAAAGGGTAACTGGTAATGGAGTCTAAAACAGAAGGATTATCATTATTTTCGATTCGCTGAAGTCTATTGATTTTACCCCAGGGCACTCTCCACGTACCCTTGCTCTCTATCATTAGTTCAACTGTCTGTGCGAGGTATGAAGTCAGAGGCCATTGTTCTGAAGTTATGGGATGTGTTATAGGAAATATTTTTCCTAAAAACTCATGGTGCACAAACTCATCGAAAATAAAATATAAACTTGCACCTTCTGAATTGGTATTTGAATAGCCATCCCAATTCTCCAACATTTTAATGGGTTCTTCAATTACTCTTGCTCTATCAGGGTGTTCCTTTTCTAGTCTTTCATATTCATCAAACAGCTTTGGGAGGATCTTTGCAGACCGATGAACATAAGTATCCATAATGGCATCACCCAACTTAGTTAATGAGATGTTTTTAAGAGTATCGAGAATTACTTTTGATCGCTCTCCTCTTTCATTTTCGCTCTCATAAATGGTCATATAATCAGCATAATCAGATTTATTTGGGTTGTCTGATGTTGTCAATAAAAATGGGCTTGTGTTACAGTTTTGAATGAACCCTACTTCTGGGTTTTCTAATGAGGGAAGCTCATCCAGCTTATGATAGCCTTGCCACAAAGTTTCTTTCAGACTACCATTTACGTTTTCAGTCCAATTGAATGAAGTATCTCTTCTTGGAATTTTCCCATTGTACACGTAGTAGATATTACCATTTTTATCTGCATATAGAATATTGTGATAGGATATACTGAGAGAAGAAATTGCTGATTTAAATTCACTTAGATTAGATGCTTTATTCATGTGATAAAACTGTTGCATTGAACCGCCTTCATCAATTCCTGCAACCCGATAACTTACCCCCTTATTGCCTTTAATTTTTAAAACGGGGCCATGAATTGTTTTGGTAAAAGAAAAAACCTTTTGTTCAAACCCTGAATCAGTTTTTAATAATATAGTATCAAGCCATTTCTCTGCTGACTTTAATTCACCGTTATATTCGTAAGTATTGAGAAGTGTAGAGTCAATAAAAGTAATTTCAAACCGATCTGCAATGTCGGGGTAATTGACAGTTAATGACCAGCCCAGGTTTTCATTATGCCCGAGAACTGGAAAAATATTTTCTCCATAGGCTAATTCACCATAAAAGTTTAAACCTTCCTCACTTTTTACATGTACCTCGTATGGCTGATCCATTGGGATGTGTGGATTTAATACAAGGTAGGTCTTCCCATTACCTGACCTCTTTGGACTTATGGCCCACATATTGGAACCTTCATTAGGCTCTACTGCTGCGTTATTTAAATACTTGTTTACATCATCATCAAAAACACCTATTTGACTGAGACCTTGACTTGTCCATGATCTTCTATAAAGAGCCAAGAAATGCCAGGGTTTGAATTGCTTAATTAATTTAGGTTGAATTCCTGGATTTATTTCTAAATAAAAGTTTAATCCAGCCGCATAGGCATCGACAATCCGTTTGTGCTTTTCGGATAAATTTTGATATTCTCTGCGCGATAGCTTTTCAAATTGAAATGCCCTGACGATATAATCATTTTGAATTCCCAATTCTCCTTTAATCTCAGCTTTTCTTCCGATGGAACGTATTACCTGATTTTCTATTAATTCGAAATGATTTTCAGCCCTGGCGTATGCTAGACCAAAAACTACACTTTCGTCAGTTGGACCATAAATATGTGGAATTCCGTAAATATCCCTTTTAATTATAACCTGCTCAGCCATTTCTACCCAATATTGTTCCGAATTGAGTTGGGGAGAA
>JAGSHF010000024.1 GCA_023954685.1 Flavobacteriaceae bacterium
ACATCTATCAACGACTGGTATTACTACGGCCAAATGATGCCCAATCTTATAGAGATTTAGCCTTGGCGTATCAAACATCAGGATTTTATAATGAGGCACTTGTGTTATACAAGCAAATGCTAACAAACACTATTGAAGCGGTTGATTTCTCTGGGTTAACCTCGGTTATTTCTAACGAGATGTCCCACCTACTTAAAAAGCACAGAAGTAAAGTGGATTTTAGTAACCTACCTTCTGATTTTCTCAAAGCCGATTATAAAATAGATGCCAGAATTGTATTTCAATGGAACGATCCTTATGCAGAGTTTGCGTTTCAATTTGTCAACCCACAAAAAAAATACTACAACTATTCGCACACGCAATTGAATGATAAAAAGTACATGCAGAACGAAATTAAAAAAGGTTATGCTACAAAAGAATTTATCATTGACAATGATGTTGCAGGCACATGGCTATTAAATCTTGAAAATTTAGCCAAAGAAACCAACACTTTAAACCCTACCTATTTAAAATACACCTTATATCAAAACTACGGCTTACCTAATGAAACAACGACCGTAAAACTGATTAACCTTGAGGATTTGAAACAAAAAGTGACATTGGATAGATTTATGAATGAAAACAACACGACTAACTAATTTTTTACTAACTTTAAGTTCTGCGTATGACATTAATCTTGGCGTAAATTTTGAGCCTACAGAACTGCTAGACTACCAAGCCATGAGAAAAATTATCTCGCCTATAATTGCGCTATTTATTTCAACTTGCTGTATAGCTCAAATTGATGTATCTATAAACGGACATATCTTTGACGATGATACCAAACAACCAATGTCTTATGTCAATATTGGTTTTATAAATGAACACATTGGTACAGTGTCAAACGATGAAGGCCTATTTATTTTGTCTTTTAACTCCAAAAAAGTAAGCCCAAATTCCATATTACAAATGTCGTCTATTGGCTATAAATCCATAAAGATGAAGGCTTCTGAATTTTATGCCTATATCGTAAAAAACGACAAGTTTTATTTAAAACCAGAAACATACGGTTTAAACGAAGTCGTAATAAAAAATGAAAAACGAAAAATTCGAACTTTAGGTTCTTTCAAAGTAGATGACAGAACCGTAGGTTATTGGCTTAACGAAGAAGCACTGGGAGGAGAAATTGCGATGAAATTTCCTATCACAAATCCTAATACACAATTGCACGAGCTTAAGTTTTACGTTAATAAAAATAATTCTGGACGTTTTAAAATTCGAGTGAATGTTTACGATTACAAAAATGGGATTCCGGGTGAGAATCTACTAAATCAAAACATACTGCATGAAGTAACCACAAGATCTGGGGCAGAAATTATCAATCTTGAACCTTATAACATTTTAGTTCATGATGATGTGGTAGTGTCTATAGAACTGATTAAAGTTATTGGTAGTTTTATAGATTTTGAAATTGCCGGTTCTTATTATAAAACACATTCTTTTACTAAAAATTTAAGTTTTGATCAATGGAAACCATTTCAAAACTTAGGTATGGCCATGAAATTAAGTACTTCCTATCCTAGTAACAAAGGAAAAATACTTGTAAAAAAAAGAGTGCAGCCAGAAAGGATGACTATTTATTGGGACGCATCATTTGCAATGACAGACACAACGAGAGCCCTTGAAAAAGAATTAGAGCTTTTGCAAAAGTACTTAAAGGGCTTGGATAACATAGAGGTTGAAGTTATTAAGTTTAGTGCTGCTCCCTTTGAGCGTAAAGTATTTAGTTTAAAGGAAACATCAGTAAATGATCTTATAACATATTTAGAGAATACATACTATTATGGCGTTTCTAATTTTGATAATATTTTAAAAGATAATAGTTTTAATGCAGATGTGGCGCTCTTGTTTTCAAATGGGGATACCATATTAGAACCGTTATCACAAGGCATCTATTTGCCTGCATTATGCATTAATTCAATATCGACTGCCAATCACAAAGCGTTGCAAACTGCTAGTTTTTATGCCGATGGATACTATGTAAATTTATCACAACTCACGGTTAAAGAAGGCCTTAACGCGTTAAGAACAGAACAAAATGACAACCAGAGTTATGAAGAAGAATATATTGCAAACAACAAACTTCACGGCATTGTTTTAAGTGATTCCGTCGCTATTTCTGGAGCATCAGTTCGTGTAAAAAACACCCTTAAAGAAGTGATCACAAATGCTAAGGGCGAATATAAGATCCAAGCCAATGCTGATGATGTTTTAATTATTACAGCTCCTGGTATGCTTCCTTCAACCGTCTACGTTAGTGATAATAATACTCAAGATCTTGAAATAAAGCCTGATGCTACGGTTTTGGATGAAGTACTGCTTTATGGCAAATCAACAAAACAACAAAATGTAGTGATGACAGGGTATGGAGCTAAATCTGAAGATGCTGTTGGTTATCAAATTGACGAATTAACAGGTGACGATATAAAAACCCAGCATATTACTTATGACCAAATCATAGCAAAGTTACCAGGCGTAATCATTTCAGGAATAGGTGAAAGAAAACGCTATTCGTTTATTCGAAATATGGGATCATCCGCCTTGCAAGATACTAATCCTATTATCGTAATAGACAATATTATTTATATACAAGAGAATGGCTTAGATAAATTACCGCCTATTGATTTTCAAACGGTAAAACGTGTTCAAGCTTTAAAATCCGTGGCATCTAGTAATCGTTATGGCATTCTTGCAGCCTATGGTGCCATTGTTATCACTACAGAAAGCTCAGAGCCTAATGAAATTGTAGTTAGAGAAACACCTTCAATTTTAGCTACTGATAATGATTATTTAAATGATGCCGTATCCATAGCCGATATCTATACAAAACCAACATATATCAATCAAATTGAAAACGCTTCAACTTTTGAAGTGGCAAAATCAATTTTTGAGACCCAGCAAAAAACAAATGCCTCTAATATTGATTTTTACTTTAGTAACGCTAATTATTTTACACGTTGGGATAATAATTTTGCTACAACAATAAGCTCGCAAATTGCTGTCATTGCTCCAGAAAACATAAAAGCACTGCGTACATTAGCTTTTAATTTTGAACAACTTGATGCACATAATTCCGCTAAACATTTGTACGAACGGATTCTTGAAATTCAACCTAACCAAGCGCAAAGTTACCGTGACCTTGCACAAAGTTATGAGAACAATGATCAATACCAAGAGGCTTTAGATTTATACAAACGCATGCTTAGTAATACCATCACAGATGTAAATTTTACATCTTTGCAAGAAGTTTTGGCTAATGATTTGATGCATTTATTATCGTTTCACAGAAGTAAGTTGGATGTTACTAATATTCCTTCAGATTATTTAACAGCGAAATTCAAATTAGATAGACGTATTGTTTTTGAATGGAACGATACCAATACTGAATTTGAAGTACAGTTTGTCAACCCCAAAAAGAAATATTTTGAATGGCGCAATACTCTCCTAGAAAATAAAGAAACATTCATTGAACAAGCAAAAAACGGAAGCACAATCAAAGAATTTATTATTGATGATGCTGAATCTGGAGTATGGCAAATTAATATTAAAGCTATAAGTGAACCTAATACTCATAATCCAACCTATCTCAAGTATACCGTTTATGAGAACTTTGGTCTCACCAATGAATCGAAAAAGGTTAAAGTCATAACGCTTAATAATACACAAGAAAAAATTATTTTGGACACATTTAATTATCAAAAAACTTCAATTAATTAATTCCTCTAATCGCATTGTGTTAAAAATAGCACAAGCCCATTTTAACTAGGATATAATTATTAAATTAGTTGCACTAAAACCAACCTAATGCAACTAACAAAAACTCTGTTGGCAATGGTATGTTCTACCATAATGCTAACAACCCTCTCAGCACAAGATTATTTTTTTAAAAATCAAGCACCTTTTGATGCTAGTATTCCTACTCCTGAAGATTTTTTAGGCCGACCAATAGGCGCGCAACACACGAGACATGATCTCATTGTAGCCTACTTCACCAAATTGGCTGAAGTTTCAGATCGCGCTGAAATTGAGATTTATGGCTATACCCACGAAAACAGAAAGCTCGTGATGCTTCGTATTTCCACTCCAGAAAACTTAAACAATCTCGAAACTCTTAAAAGCGAACATCTCAAATTTGTTGATCCGAGCTTAAGTCCATCAAATTATAATGATGTGCCTATCTTTATTCAATTGGGTTATAATGTTCATGGTAATGAACCTTCATCTTCTGAAGCGGCCTTATTAACGGCTTACGCCTTGGTAGCTTCGAACAGTCCTGAAGTGAATAATTATTTGGAAAATTCTGTAATTTTTATAGATCCAACCATCAACCCTGATGGCCGTGATCGTCATACCCAATGGGCCAATCAGTTCCTTGCAAAAGAAATTGTTTCTGACGGTGCAGATGCAGAGCACAATGAAATGTGGCCAAGAGGAAGAACCAATCATTATTGGTTTGATTTAAATCGTGACTGGTTATTGGCAGTACATCCTGAAAGTCAAGGTAAGCTAAATTGGTATCACCAATGGTACCCTAATGTGGTGACCGATTTTCATGAAATGGGCACCAATAGCAACCACTTTTTTGAGCCTATGAAACCAATTGGATCTAAAGATCCAATCATGCCAAAAGAAAATTATGAAGATTTAAACAATTTATTCGCTCCTTATTTTTCTGATGCTTTAGATGATATTGGGTCTTTCTATTACACCAAAGAATCTTTTGATGGCACGTATCCTGGTTATGGGTCTTCTTATCCTGATTTACAAGGAGGATTGGCATTGCTTTTTGAGCAAGCAAGTTCTAGAGGCCACCTTCAAGACACTGATTATGGGACCATGTCTTTTGCATTCACCATTAGAAATCAATATACCTCAGGTTTTGCAACCATAAAAGCATCTGTTGAAAATAAAGCGTATTTGAGAGAATACCAGCAACGCTTTTTCAAAACTGCGATATCAGAAAAAGCACCAACTGGTTTTGCTGCGTATGAATTTGGAGATGCGTATGACATGAATAGAAACAAGGCTTTTGTAGATTACCTTTTAAAGCACAAAATTAAAGTATACAAAAACAAAGATAAGTTCACCGTGCCCTTGAAACAACCGCAACGACGGATGGTACAAACCATGTTTGAGACCTATTCTAAATATAGTGATAGTGTGTTTTATGATGCCTCGGCCTGGAGTGTTGCTAATTTCTATAACCTGAAATATGAAGGTTTAAAATCCGCTAATCTTGGTGAAGAAATTACATCAACAGAAAACTTGAATGCAATAATTCCGGTAACAAAAAGTGAGTATGCTTACATCATGGATTGGGATGATTACTATGCGCCTTCCGCCTTATACTATATGCAGTCTAAAGGTGTTATTACTGCATCTGCTTTTAAACCATTTTCAAGTAAGACTAATGCGGGCAATAAAGATTTCAACTATGGCAGCATTATGATTCCCGTGAGCAAACAACAAAAACTATCTAGCGATAAAGTCTATGAAATTGTTAGTGCGGCTCAAAAGAAATTTAATGTACCCATTTATGCTTCAAATACTGGTTTTAGCATAAAAGGTATTGACTTAGGAAGTAATAATTTTAGAACCGCTAAAAAACCAAAAGTAGCTATGCTTGTGGGTGATGGTGTAAGTAGTACTGAAGCTGGTGAAGTTTGGCACTTATTAGATACGCGGACCAAAATGCCAATAACAAAGATTCAAACCAATAATTTTGGACGTGCCAATTTAGACAAGTATAATACGCTAGTTATGGTTTCTGGAGGTTATAATACCCTCGATTCAATTAAACGTCAGACCATAAAAAACTGGACTGCAAAAGGGAATACTTTAATTACTATTGGTTCCGCATCAAAATGGGCGGTGGATAAAAAACTAGTAAAAGAAAAATTAACCTTAAAACCGAAATCAAAAGATAAAGACAAAAAAGAAGATGCTGAACAAGTTGAAAGATTACCTTATGTGGATGCCGGTGAAAACCTAGGCAGAGAACGTTTAGGGGGTGGCATTTACGAAGTAGATTTAGACGTCACACATCCTTTAGGGTTTGGTTATAGAAATAGTAAATTACCTGTATACAAAAACAATAACGTGTTTTTAGCACCAAGTTCTAGTGCTTATGGCACTGTTGCTAAATACAGTGAGAACCCACATATAGATGGGTATATTTCTGAAGATAACATGAACATTTACCTAAAACCCTCTGCTTCGCTTATTGTGAGTCAAATTGGAAGAGGTCGTGTTGTAATGTTTGCTGACAACCCTAATTTTAGAGGCGCATGGTATGGTACCAACCGACTCTTTTTAAATGCACTATTTTTAGGAAACAATATATCTGTTCCAAGAGCACGCTAATTAAAAAACTGACTAGTATTAAAATTTATTACTTTGTTTAATTAAAAATATCTCAATTAAATTGGAGAACATTATGAAAAAACTAACCTTCCTATTTTCGCTTCTATTTGTTTTAAATGGATTCGCCCAAGAAAAATATATGGGTGATGGTCCACATTCACAACTCATTATTAGAGGGGTAACCCTTATTAATGGTGACGGATCTCCACCAAGAGGTCCTATGGATATTATTGTGGAAAACAACAAAATTGTAAACATGCAAGTTGTTGGCTATGATGGTGTTCCTATTGATGAATCTCGCCGACCAAAACTAAAAGCTGGCGGCAAAGAGCTAGATGCTAATGGCATGTATTTGTTACCAGGATTTATTGATATGCATGGTCATATTGGTGGTAAAGCTCAAGGCGCAGATCCAGAATATGTGTTTAAACTTTGGATGGCTCATGGTATTACCTCTGTGAAGCAACCTAGTGGCCGTAATGCTATTGAGCTCAAACGTCAAAGTGCTGCTAATGAAATTGTAGCACCACGGATTTTTGAATATACTGGATTTGGTTCTGGTAGTGATAAACCTATTAGCACGCCAGAAATGGCTCGTGAATGGGTAAGGCAAAATGCTAAAAATGGCGCCGATGGTATTAAGTTCTTTGGTGCAGAGCCAGACATTATGGAAGCCGCTTTAGATGAAAATAAAAAATTAGGCTTGCGTTCTACAGCACATCATGCGCAATTAAGTGTAGCACGATGGAATGTACTTCATTCGGCCAGAGCGGGTATGACCTCTATGGAACACTGGTATGGTTTACCTGAAGCTCTATTTGATGATAGGACCGTTCAAAACTATCCTTTAGACTATAACTATCAAAATGAACAAGATCGTTTTGAAGAAGCGGGTAAACTTTGGGCACAAGCAGCAAAACCGTATTCTGAGCATTGGAATAAAGTCATGAATGAATTATTAGAATTAGATTACACCTTAGATCCAACATTTAATATTTACGAGGCTAGTCGTGATTTGCAACGTGCACGTCGTGCAGAATGGCATGAAACGTATACTTTACCGTCATTATGGGAATTTTATCAACCTAGTAAAATTAGTCACGGAAGCTACTGGCATTATTGGGGAACCGAGCAAGAAGTAGCTTGGAAAGAAAACTACAAACTGTGGATGACATTCATTAACGAATATAAAAATAGAGGTGGTCGAGTTACTGTTGGAACCGATTCTGGGTTCATCTATCAACTCTATGGGTTTGCATATCCAAGAGAGATGGAATTACTTAGAGAAGCTGGCTTTCATCCGCTAGAAGTTATAAGAGCAGCGACACTCAATGGTGCTGAGGCTTTGGGTTGGGATGATAAAATTGGATCGGTACAAATTGGTAAACTTGCTGATTTTGTGATTGTAGAAGAAAACCCTTTAGTGAACCTTAAAGTACTTTATGGTACAGGCGCCATAAAACTTACTGAAGACAACGAAGTGGTTCGTGTAGGTGGTGTAAAATACACCATTAAAGAT
Organism: Flavobacteriaceae bacterium; assembly: GCA_023954685.1. GTDB lineage: Bacteria > Bacteroidota > Bacteroidia > Flavobacteriales > Flavobacteriaceae > JAGSHF01. The sequence continues at coordinate 7,922 of JAGSHF010000024.1, forward strand.
GGCATTATTTATGACGCTAAACGATTATTAGCTGATGTAAAAGCAATGGTTGATAAAGCCAAAGCAGAGACAAACTGGGAACTAAAACAACCTGGTATTAAGAACTAATAGGCTTTTTTATAGCATTATTAGTAGTAACAGCAGATAGAACAATTTGTGTTTTGCTTTCTCCATAGGTGATGAGCTGATCAATAAATTGTTCTAGATGCTTTTGATCTCTCAAAATCACCTCCATAACGATATTTTCATTTCCTGTAATACGGTAGCAATTAACAACTTCTTTAAAAGTCACTACCTTTTCCAAAAAGGGTTTAAGCCGCCCCATAAAAGCACGTAAATTAATGATGGCTTTAAATTGATAACCGGTCTTTAAATAAGATACTTTAGCATAATAACCCTCAATTATACCGGCATCTTCCAGCTTTCTAATACGCTCAGCAACTGCTGGAGAACTTATTCCAACTTGCTTTGCAATTTCGGTATGGGATACCCTTGCGTTGTTTTGTAACAACTGTAAAATCAGCCAATTAACAGAATCTACCTTCATAAATAAAATATTTCAATACTAATGCTGTAATTATTAAACTAAAATAATACTTTTTATTTAATATCTAAATGCAATGTAGTATTTAACCTCTTAAATTTGTGTAATTGCTAAAAGAAACATGATTTACAATATACCATCCCATTTACCGGAGCTTCCGGTATATAAAAAGGCCATAGAAATATTTTCACTTTCTAGAAAGATTTCTTTTTACTTAAGCTATGACCTGAGTCACTTGAACGATGATGGCAAGGAGGATGAACATATTTATTTTTCTGGAGATATTGTACAGCAATCCGAAGCTTTAGTACCTGAAATTCTCATGGCCGAAGCCGAAAAATATTCAGATAAAAAACACAAACATACTGCAGCCGTTCAACGATTGACCAATTTATTATATAAAAATTGCTCACGTTTAGAATTAAGTAATAGTAATGGCCGAGATTATATTCCTATTTTAAGAAAAGAGCTTAAAGCATTTAGGAAACTTCAACGTAATTGGATGTTGACACTTTGATAAAAATTAGATTGTTTTAGTCTAAATGATACCCATGATCTTCTGGTAGATTCAACTTATTGATAAATTCACCCCATCTAGGATCATCATACATTATTTTAAATGAAGGAAAAGCAAGTGCTTCTAATAAAACCGGATCTTTAATTTCTAGTGCTTTATTCAAATATTTAAAAGAGGCCTCTTTATCACCACGAAAGGCGTATAAATCGGCCAAATTTGCGGGATCAGTTTCACTATATTTGATAATAAATTCCTCTAATAATTCATCTGAACGTTTTGCGTTACCTAAAGCATGATAAACAAAATTTAATCCGTACAAACTAAAAAATTCATGTTTTTCCTGTTCAATTTCTTTGAGCGCATCATCATTTCTTCCTTGTGCAATTCTAACTTGTGCCATCATGTAATGAATAATTTGAGAATTAGGATAATAGATCATAAAGGTTTCATAAGCTTCTTCTGCCTTATCAATTTCTCCTATTCTGGCATAAGCATTTCCTAAATTGTAAAAATTCACATAGACCAAAGGATCAATTTCTATTGACCTTTTCAGAAGTTCTATCGATTTTTGAATATCACCAAAAGTCATAAGAGCAACGGTCCCTAAAATTATAGCATTAAATGGCTCGAGCTCTAGAGCCTTATCTCTATTCTTGGCCGATTCTTCAAAATCCCAATTAAGCTCTTGTAAACTCGAGAGCGTCATATAATTATTACCTGAATTAGGGTCTAATTCCACAGCTTTTTTGGCAGCTTCTATACCTAAAGGAATACCCTCTTTATAGCTTATTAAGCTAAAATTATACATTTCCATATGATAAATACTCGCCAACAAACACCAAGCATCTGCATATTCTGGATCGATATCCAAAGCTTCCTTAATTGCTTTTTCAGCCGAAATAGATGTTTTTTTGGTATTCTGATTTACCAAATGACGCGCCTTTAAATATAAATTATAAGCTTCCGTCTTTGGGCTTCTAATTACTTTTATTTCTCCTAAGATCCTTAATTGTAATTGCTCGCTCACATTAGATGCAATTTCGTCTTGAATTTTAAAAATATCATTCATTGGCCTGTCATAAGTTTCAGACCATATTTCGGAACCATTGGTTACATCTATTAATTTTGCGGTAATTCTAAACGTACTTCCTGATTTCCTAATACTTCCTTCTAATACATGATTGACATTTAAGGCAGTTCCTATTTCATTTGTAGTGACTTCTTTATTTTTAAATGAAAAAGAAGAAGTTCTACTAATCACCTTTAAATCAGGGACTTTAGCTAACAGATTTAAAATCTCTTCACTAATACCATCAGAAAAATATTCTTGATCTTTGTCCTTACTCATATCAGCAAAAGCCAATACTGCTATTGATTTGCCCTCAATACTAATAACATCTGCCGTATCTTCCGAATTTGAAACGCCATTAAGCTTGTTATTTTTTAATAAATTAATTGATAATAACGCAATGGCAATGCCAAGTGCCACAATAATTATTTTATTAAGTCGATTACTCGTTTCTGGAGTAAGTGATTCTTCTCTATTTACACTTAACGTTTTCTTTATGCCATCAGGTGTAATTTCATAGACCCAGGCAAAAACAATCCATAATGGGAAACCTATGATTAAGATGACCAGCAAGAGTTTCATAACATAAGATGGCGCTTCGATGGTGGGTAGAATAATAGACATGACTTGAATAACCACCCAAGAGACCATGACATAAGCTAAAGCCGATTTAATTACATTACGTCTTTTTAACTCACTGTAAAACTGCTTCAAATTTATATGATGTTTAGTTGATTACTAAAAATACGAATTCCCGATGAATAATACTAAATAATGATTAATTCACTTTTTATACTATTCCTTATATTTCTTACCATGCTTAATCACCAGGTCCACATTTTGTAACAAACTAATATGACGTAACACGTCCCCTTTTACAGCAATAATATCGGCATATTTCCCCTCTGTAACCGTACCAACTTCATCTGCTACCCCCATCCAAAGTGATGGCCAATAAGTGGCAGCTCTAATAGCATACATAGGATCAATTCCAAATTCATTCACCCAAACATCGAGTTCATTCCATGTGGATTGACTATGAAACTTCATAGGAATCCCACTATCCGTTCCAACCATTAGGACTACTCCAGCGTCCATGAGTTGTTTTATCTTGGTTTCTAAAGTTGGCTTTCTCACTGGAGTTAATTGAAAATAGGGCAAACGATCTTTATGTTTAAAACTATTCTTAATATCGGCCACAATAGTATCATTTAAACCTCTATGCCAAGAATCATTATCCAAATGTTCTCCATTATCTCTTACATACTCATAATTAAATAAGCCCTCAACCGTTGGACACCAAAACAATGGCCCTAAATTCATTTGTGCTGTGCGCTCTTTTATGGCATCAATGACATCATCCGGATAACGTGGCGCAGATGACAATCCTGTGTGTTCTAAACAATCTACTCCTGCAGCTAAGCCTGTTCTTATTTCTTCAGGTCTGTGGCCATGAGCGACGACTTTAAGATTGTATTTATGAGCGGTATCAACAACAGCTTGTAATTCTTCTTTTGTCATTTGATCCTGATCAATTAATTTTATGCAATCAACGCCAGCATCAGCTAAGGTTTTAATTTTTTTTTCCGCATCAGCCACTCCATTAATTCCCCAACGAAAAGCTTCAGTACCAGGATAGGGTTTCTTTTGTATAAATGGTCCAGACACATATAATGTCGCGCCAGGGATTTCTCCACTATTAATACGATCTCTTACGGCTATACTTTCTTCTAATGGCCCTCCTAAATCTCTCGCACTAGTAACGCCTGCCATTAATAATTGCTCTGCAGATGAAGGCATAATTACATCTTCTAATAATGGCGGATAAGTTTTATCCCAATAAGTATAATCCGCATGTCCATTAATCATGGTGTGTACATGCATATCCCAAAGACCAGGAAGCACTGTCATTCCTTCAGTAGAAATAACCTCAGCATTTTGAGGTATTGCCAAAGTTTCTGTAGTACCAACGGCTTTAATTCTCTCACCATCAATAATAATAACACTATTCTTTATTGGTGTTGAGCCATAGCCGTCAATTAATGTACCACCGACTAAAGCTTTAAGATTATTTTGTTGCGCAAAAGATGAAGCACAAACAAGCAAAATAAGATATCGTAATTTCATTTTTAAAGTGTGAAGGTTAGTTATCTCTAAAGATAACCCAAATACAATAAAAAGAAAAAGAATGAAGTAAAACGTGTTTAAATCAAGCCGTTATTCCGCATAAACCACTTGTGAATTATACATAAACGTATTGCGCAATTGCTCAAACTTTTTATGCATTTCTTCAGCAAGAATTACGAATTGACATTTATGTAAACTCTCAGTAACGCGTAAAACATCGTTATGGTAGTTTTGACGAATTAAAAACTCAGCATCATCCAATGCAAACAACCGTAACTGGCCCAAATGCACACTATTCATAAAGTATAATTTATTTAAGCGCTTAGGAGTAGCGATTAAGATATCCACACCGTAATAGATTTCTTCACGCTGTTTGTCTAAATCATAGCCGTCATAGGCACAATACAATCTTAAATCTGTAAACTTTATAAAGCGCTCAAATTCTTCATGCAAATCTAACGCCGCTTGCTTGTCTTTTACTAATATAAGAGCACGAGGTGAATCCTCAAAAGCCTTTGCTTTTAACTGATGAATAGTAGCAATAATTAAGGCAATAGTTTTACCAGAACCCTTTTGTGCAATACCATAAATATTCGCACCACCTTTTAGTTTAGGGAGGAATTTTTTTTGAAAAGGCAACGGCATTTCAAAATCAAGATGCTCTAAAGCTTCTTTAAGTAAGGGGTTCAATTTTTTAAAAGACATCTGCAAATTTTGAACAAAGATACTACTATTCACATATCTTACAGTCTGCTTTATCTTGTATTTCTCCAACCAGATATCCATCAGCATTCATGACAAATCCGCAGCAATCTATAAAGCCTTTAGCAATTAATTTCCTACCGCGTTGTATTTGCGATTTTACAGTGGACAATGGCAATTGTAATTCACTAGCAATAACTTGCTGTTTCAAGCCCTTAATGTCTGATAAGAATAAAGGATCTCTATATTTTTTTGGAAGGTTTTTAAGTATCCCTCTTAGACAATCTGCTTCGGTATGTTCATTTATCTCAGCATCTGATTCTAGCCTTAAATTATGAAGCTCAACGGTATTATAATTTGCTTTAAAATAATCATAAAGCGTAAATCTGGCAATAGAGAATAGCCAGGATTTTAACTTATTTAGGTCCTTTAAGGTATGAAGCTTTGTATGTATTTTTATAAAAGTATCCTGTAAAATATCATCTGCGATTGCCACATCCTTTACTTTACTATTAATATAACGTTTTAAATCATCGGCGTATTTTGTCCAGATTTCCTGTGTTAGCATAGCGTTAATAATTTAAAGCAGTTCGAGAAAATACCTATTTACAAGTATTTTCTCGAACTGATAGTTTTAGCAGTTACAATTAGAACAACTGCAATTTTCACAAGTACATTTACTACAATTTCCACCTGTACAAGCCTCGCAAGAACAAGTGCATTCATTTTTATGTTTCATTATATTTTAATTAAACGTTATATCTATTAGACTATAAAAGTGCTAAAAAGATGCATTTGTTTTCCTAAAATTACCTCAACTTACATATTTCGTCTGTACTGTCCGCCAACTTCGAATAAAGCGGAAGTAATTTCACCCAACGAACATACTTTGCAAACATCCATTAACGCTTCAAAAATATTTTCATTTTGAATGGCCTTTGATTGAAGATCTTTTAGTAAGTCTTTTGTATCATAGGCTTGGTGTAAACTTTCTAGTGTCCTAATTTGAAATTGTTTTTCTTCTTCAGTAGCACGAATAACCTCGGCAGGCTGAACTGTTGGTGATCCTTTGGAGCTCAAGAACGTATTGACTCCAATAATTGGAAATTCTCCGTTATGTTTCAAGGTTTCGTAGTACAAGCTTTCCTCCTGTATTTTACTGCGTTGATACATCGTTTCCATGGCACCAAGCACCCCTCCTCTTTCAGTAATTCTATCAAATTCTAAAAGCACAGCTTCTTCAACTAAATCGGTCAATTCTTCAATAATAAATGAACCTTGAATTGGGTTTTCATTTTTCGCTAATCCCAACTCTTTATTAATAATTAATTGAATGGCCATAGCACGGCGAACGGACTCCTCTGTAGGCGTCGTAATGGCTTCATCATATGCATTTGTATGCAATGAATTGCAGTTATCATAAATGGCATATAAGGCTTGAAGCGTTGTACGGATATCATTAAAGTCAATTTCCTGTGCGTGTAAACTACGACCAGAGGTTTGAATATGATATTTTAGCATTTGAGCTCTGGCATTAGCACCATATTTATGCTTCATAGCTTTAGACCAAATTTTACGAGCTACACGGCCAATAACAGCATATTCTGGATCAATACCGTTAGAGAAGAAGAACGATAAGTTTGGACCAAACTTATTAATATCCATACCTCGACTTAAATAGTATTCCACATAGGTAAAACCATTAGATAATGTCAATGCTAATTGCGTAATAGGATTTGCTCCAGCTTCGGCAATATGATATCCAGAAATAGATACCGAATAAAAGTTACGTACATTATTATCAATAAAATACTCTTGGACATCCCCCATTAATCGCAAAGCAAACTCTGTTGAGAAAATACAGGTGTTTTGTGCTTGATCTTCTTTTAAAATATCAGCCTGAACGGTGCCTCTTACTTGCGCAATAGTCTTTGTTTTAATATCTAAATATACATCCGAAGGTAATACTTGATCGCCTGTAATACCCAATAGCATCAAACCTAAACCATGATTACCTTCAGGCAATTTTCCATTATATTTTGGACGTTCTTTATCTTTATAAAATTTAGAAATCTTCGCTTCTACCTCTTTTTCTAAACCATTTTCCTTAATGTACATTTCACATTGTTGGTCAATGGCAGCATTCATATAGAAACCTAATAACATGGGTGCAGGGCCATTAATAGTCATACTCACAGATGTCATTACATTGGCCAAATCAAAACCAGAATATAATTTCTTGGCATCATCTAAACAACAAATAGAAACGCCTGCATTTCCAATCTTTCCATAAATGTCTGGACGTAAATCTGGATCGTTTCCATACAGTGTTACACTATCAAAAGCAGTAGACAATCGTTTTGCCGGTAATCCTGCGCTCACATAATGAAAACGCCTGTTTGTGCGTTCTGGACCACCTTCACCAGCAAACATTCTTGCAGGATCTTCTCCTGTACGCTTAAAAGGATATAACCCTGAAGTATACGGAAATTCACCTGGCACATTTTCTTGCAAACACCAATTTAATAAGTCCCCCCAAGCTTGGTACTTTGGTAAGGCTACACGTGGTATTTGGGTATGAGATAATGATTCAGTATGGGTTTCTATTTTAATTTCTTTATCCCTTACTTTGAACACATAAATTGGGTTTTTGTACTTATTAACTTTTTCATTCCATCCGGTAATCACTTCCCAATTGTAAGGATCAAGGTTTAGTTTTACACGATCGAATTCTGCAAAAAGAAGTTTGACAAAATCCTTATTGTCATCTTGCACATCATTCAAAATCTCATCATTAATACCAGCTTTATTCAATTCCAGAACTTGGCCAATTACAGATTCAATAGTTTTATAAATACCATAAAGTTTCTGTGCTACCTCAACTTGCTCATTTCCTTTTTTATCATAAGCACGATTGTTTTCGGCAATTTCTGATAAATAGCGTGTTCTTGAAGGTGGAATCACAAAAATCTTCTCACTCATTTCATTTGAAATATGGAACTTTGATTTTAATTCAGCATTAGTCTTTTCAACTAATTTATCCATAATCGCTTTGTAAAGCGTATTCATCCCCGGATCATTAAATTGAGAAGCAATTGTACCATAAACGGGTAATTGATCTTGTGGTGTATCCCAAAGATTATTGTTACGCATGTACTGTTTCTTTACATCACGCAAAGCATCTAAAGAGCCTCGTTTATCAAATTTATTGATGGCTACTAAATCTGCAAAATCAAGCATGTCAATTTTTTCCAACTGTGTTGCAGCACCAAATTCAGGCGTCATTACATATAGGGAGACATCAGAATGCTCTATAATTTCAGTATCAGATTGCCCAATACCAGATGTTTCTAAAATAATTAAATCGTATTCCGCAGCTTTTAAAACCTCAACGGCCTCATTAACATATTTGGACAAAGCCAAATTAGATTGACGTGTTGCCAAACTACGCATATATACTCTTGGTGAATTAATAGCATTCATTCGGATACGATCACCTAACAGCGCACCGCCTGTTTTTCGTTTTGAAGGATCTACAGATACTAAACCTACTGTTTTTGTAGGAAAATCAATTAAAAACCGACGTACTAGTTCATCAACCAATGAGGATTTCCCAGCACCACCTGTTCCAGTAATACCTAATACAGGGGTATGCGATGATTGATTTTTTGAATGAATTATATCTAAAGTCTGTTTTGCAACTTCAGGGAAATTTTCAGCCGATGAAATAACCCGAGCGATAGCTTTTGGATTTTTAGTAGAAAGCATATCGACTTCACCATTTAGTCGATCTCCAATTGCAAAATCTGATTTTTCAACTAAATCGTTAATCATCCCTTGCAAACCCATTTCGCGACCATCATCCGGCGAATAAATACGCGTAATGCCATAATCCATCAACTCCTTAATTTCAGAAGGTAGAATAACACCGCCGCCGCCGCCGAAAATTTTAATATGTTCTGACCCACGTTCCTTCAATAGATCATACATGTATTTAAAATACTCATTGTGACCACCCTGATAAGAGGTTAAACAAATGGCATTGGCATCTTCTTGAATTGCCGTATTAACAACTTCTTCTACACTTCTATCATGGCCTAAATGAATGACTTCAACCCCCGTGGCTTGAATAATTCGTCGCATAATATTTATGGACGCATCATGCCCATCAAAAAGAGATGCTGCAGTGACAATTCTAACTTTATACTTTGGATTATATCGTTCTATTTGCTTCATTCGTAATAATGTGATTTTTTAACGATACAAATTTACGGAATATTGAAAAAATTATCGTCTTTATTAGGAATATTATAAGTTTTTACAAATCATAGATGTCGCCTTGCTTTGCAAACCGGAACCCAAGATTTTGAATACTATCTTTTAAAGAATGATTATCTTTAACAGTAGGATTAGAATGATTGTAATGGATAAAGTAAATTTTGTTTTTAGTTTTTAAATCCTCTTTTTCAAATAAGCTCGTTGTTTGCGTCGTAAATGGATGTGGAATTTTACTCATATCACGATCCAATTCCCCGTCTCTAAAAAATGAAGCGTCTAAAAAGGCATAATCCACTTTTTTTACCTCATCAATAATATTGCGTTCCCATTTATCCCATTTATCAATATCTGGAATAAATAAAGCCGATTTATTTTTGCCTTCGATACGATAGCCAACCGTTTCAGAAAATTCATCGCGATGAGGCACCAATATTGGAGTTACTTTTAATTGGTTATTCAATGCAATAACAGAATCATGCTGTAAGGTTACCAAATTAATATTATCATAACTTACGAGTTGACTCCAAGGACCATTAGTTTCTATATAAGTTTTCATTCTAGGCATCGCATAAACAGGTATCTTTTTTGCGCCCAAAGCTTCAAAGCCCAAATACATCAATCCCGTATAATGACCCATATGAGCGTGTGTTAGAAACACACCATCAATAATACCTCCATTATCCAAATGCTCTGCTTTCAATATCTGCGTTTGTTCAGTAAAATCTGGAGTGGCATCAAATATGAATTTTTTCTTGACATTTAAATCCACTAACCCTAAACACGATACTAGTTTTTTTGACTCTTTGCCGTCATAAAATGACTTGCAACAATCATTCTCGCAGTTAATATGTGGATAGCCCCCATCTTGAGCAATTCCGAGAATCGTAATATATTGACTTGCTAACTTTTGCTCAATTACAACTCTATCGGCTTCGGAATCTTTCTGAACTGCTTCGCAATTAAGAAGCACCAATCCCAACACAAAGCCTATTTTTTGAATCGTTTTCATAATAATAAATTATCTTGGTTAAAGATATAAACCTTAAACTATGAATAAAAGAATTATTACTGTATTAATGATTTTTAATATTTTACCAAATGTGTAATAAAAGCATCCCTATTAAAAATCAAAGTGTACTCTAGAGCCACTGGATTGCAATTCTAAGTTTTCGTACAACGGGACAACTAAAAATGAGATCTATTCATTTTTTTTATACAAGCCATCAAAGGCCACAACAATATCCTTATCGTTGGTAATAGTCTCCCAATATTGACGAACAGAGCCATCAATATTTTTGGTCCACGTGACTCGGTGGTAAAAGGGTTCTCCGTTCTGATTTATTGCCTCTTTGGTTTTCAAAATCATTTTATTCTCTTTGCGACTCCCTTTTAAATGAAGACTACCACCCTGATTATCAATCCAAATTTGCTCCCATTGCTTTGTAGTAGTATTATAAAAACTATTACTCGTACCAGTGACTCCCGGTGTTGCACTAATCCAGTTCTCCCTGAGAAGACAGTTATTCTGAAGTTTTTCAATCTTATTTACGCCCGCAGGACTTCCGTCCGGATTAGTAACCAACCATGACCCCACCCAAAAATCAAATTGCCCTTGTTCTTGAGTACAACAGTTACAAGTTTCATTTTGAGAAGAAACCTGCATTACTAGCATTACACATAGCCATAATATCCCTTTCTTCATAACATCTATTTTCTTAAACTTATAAAATCAATATGAATTTAAAGCTCTAATTAACAAAATCTTAAATTTTAAGGCCTTTAATTTTTGAGAACATAAGACAGTGTCGTCGCAATACGCTATCGTGGGAATTATCGGTCAATAATTTTAGGAAAAGTTTAACGCAAGTCAAAATACCAAGTTTGATATTTCGACGTATTTATGATATAGAAAGTAGAACTTTAATATTAGAAATTATGAAATCAAATTTCAAACACATCACAAAAGTAAAAAACAAAATTAATACAATGCTTAACATTGCTGATTTAGAAAAATTATATAAAACGACTATAGAGCGTGCATATAATTTTAGTCAAACTGATTTTGGACTGAGTGATGCCTTATATTATGAAGCTTCTATAATGAAAAAACATCTGGTTAAATTAAGAGTAAATGCTACCTATAGCTATAAAGCTGCCTAATAAAGGATTATAATTGACTAAGACGGTTTTTGACCACACATTTTTTTAATCAATTGTTAATCTATTGGTAACATTAAACTTTAATAAAAATATAGATATTTGCAAAATCAAGTTTTATGTTAGTATAATTTGATCTTATTTGGGTTAGTTAGTAAAAGTTAGTAAAAAGTCGATTGAGTTTCAATCGACTTTTTTTATTAACAATGACCAATTTTAACTTGCTGTTATGCAATATTTTACATATATTTATTAGCTCGTTTTCTTCTAAAGTAGAACTAATGAAAAAGTCATCTAAAATCAAAGCCCATCAAAAGCTTCTGCTCTCTAAATATAAGCTTCTAATGGAAGAAGCTTATAATTTAAGACAAACAGATTCCGCTCAATCAGATATTTCAGAATACAAGGCTTTAAAACTTTTACATAGGATTAACAAACTTAAATATTTAAACAGAGAGCATCTACAAGTCTTTGCGTAACTGCTTAAAATAATTCATTGCCAGTAGCAATCGCGAACCATACCAAGAAAAATACTCGCCATTTACTAACTTAATTTTCAATCCTGGTTTATTCTTGTTGATTTCATCAATATGTTTTTGCTGAAAAGGAAAAGGTTCTGACGACAAAAACACCACATCAATGTCTTCGGTAAGTTCATCTAATAACACTTCTGGATATCTTGACAAATGACCATAGACATTGATCAATTTATTTAACTTTAAAATATGGTTAATAAAAGTAGTATTGCCGGCAACCATCCATGGATCTTTCCAAATGAAATAAGCCACCTTTAATGCAGACTTATCATTGATATACAACTTAAAATCATGAATGTTTTCTTGAAGAAGCGTTGATATACTCTTAGCTTTCAACTCCTTTGCAAACAACTTCCCATATTCTAAAATCAATTCTACATTATGATCTACAGTCTCAATATCTGAAACATGAACAGTGCAAATTGATTCACACATTTCAACAATCTCTAGAGTGTTTTCTTCTTTATTGCAGAGAATGATATCTGGATTTAAAGCCTTTATTTTCTCAATATGGATTTGTTTCGTCCCACCAATAATAGGTTTGGATGCAACCAGATGTGAAGGGTGTACACAAAATTTTGTAATCCCTACTATTGAGGATTCCAATCCCAAATCATATAGCAATTCGGTTTGTGAAGGCACCAAAGAAACAATCCGTTTTGGAATGGTTTTTAAATGTATCGTCCTTCCTATTTGATCAATTAGATGCATTAATAAAATGTCACGCTTTGTGGGCAATGACTTCAGTTTTTAGCGTTCTTCCAAAAGCGCTTTCATTTGTAGTTGAAGTGCTTCAGCTTTTTCGGCGGCACTTTGAGCAAAATCAGAATTCTTAGATGCATAAATAATACCCCGTGAAGAATTTACTAGTAGTCCAATTTGTGAATTCATGCCATACTTACATACATCTTGTAGATTACCACCTTGAGCTCCAACTCCTGGAACCAACAAAAAACTATCTGGAATAATTTGTCTAATTTCTGCCAAATATTCTGCCTTTGTAGCACCAACGACGTACATTAAATTTTCAGAATTATTCCAAGTTTTCGACGTTTCTAATACTTGCTTGTATACTTCTTTTCCTTCAATAGTTTTTGTTTGAAAATCAAATGCGCCTTGGTTAGATGTTAAGGCTAAAAGTATGGTATGCTTATTCTTAAATGCTAAGAATGGCTCCACTGAATCCTTCCCCATATAAGGTGCTACTGTAACACTATCAAAAGCTAAATCTTCTAGAAATGCTTTGGCATACATGGTACTTGTATTTCCTATATCACCGCGTTTAGCATCAGCTATCGTAAATATCTCAGGATAATTATTATTTATGTATTGTATTGTCTTTTCTAAAGATTGCCATCCTTCAATACCATAAGCTTCATAAAAAGCAGTATTTGGCTTATAGGCCACACATAAATGATGTGTAGCATCAATAATTGCCTTATTAAAAGCGAAAATTGGATCTTCTTCAACCAATAAATGTTCTGGTATTTTATTTAAATCCACATCCAATCCTATACATAAAAAAGATTTTTTATCTAAAATTTGGGCTACAAGTTGCGCTGTTGTCATAGTATAAAAAAAGCCTCAAAAGGAGGCTTGTATTTAAATTACATCATCATTAGCTTTCAACAACTCGGTGTTTTCTGCTAACATTAATTCGTCTATTATTTTTTGAATATCACCATTAATGATATTTGATAAATCGTAAAGTGTTAAGCCTATTCTATGATCAGTTACACGACCTTGTGGATAATTGTATGTTCTAATCTTTGCACTTCTATCACCAGAACTCACCATACTTTTACGCTTTTCAGAATCGGCAGCCTGTTGTTTTGCTAACTCCAAATCATATAAACGTGAACGTAAAACTTTCAAGGCCTTCTCTAGGTTTTTATGTGAAGATTTTTGATCCTGACAACTTACAATCATACCTGTAGGTTCGTGATGTAATTTAATAGCAGAATAGGTTGTATTTACTGACTGACCTCCAGGTCCAGTAGAAGTGGTACGCTCAATGCGTACTTCAGTCATATCCAATTCATAGTCAAATTCTTCTGCCTCAGGTAAAACCATAACAGTTGCTGCACTTGTATGCACACGTCCTTGGGTTTCTGTTTGTGGTACACGTTGTACGCGATGTACGCCAGCCTCAAACTTTAAAGTGCCATAAACATCTTCACCAGATACTTCAAATATCACTTCTTTAAAACCACCAGATGTGCCATCACTCTGACTTACCACATCAACTCTCCAACCTTTATCACTGCAGTATTTAGAATACATCCTATATAGATCTCCTGCAAATATGCTCGCTTCATCACCACCTGTACCCGCTCTAACCTCAACAACTACATTTTTTGCATCATCTGGATCTTTAGGGATAAGCATAAAACGAATCTCTTCTTCTAGTTTACTTATTATTTCTCTAGCTTCATCAAGTTGCATTTTTGCCATCTCCACCATTTCTGCATCGGAACCATCTGCAATGATTTCTTCTGATTCAGAAATATTATCTAAAGCTTCTTTATAAATTACGCCTTTGTCAACAATCAATTTAAGATCTTTATATTCTTTCATCAACTTGGTATAACGTTGCTGATCTGATATAATATCTGGTTGAATGATAAGGTCATTTACCTCATCAAAACGTTGGTTTATTATTTGGATTTTTTCTAACATCTAATTGCTTAAATTGTTTGGCAAAAATACGATAATTTATGAATTTGCAATAGCTTATAAATAGGCAATGTTTCGAACTTAAAAAATATAAATTCGATTCTATCGTTCTAACTATTAATATGCAACAATTCCTAACTATACTTGCATTTTACAGGCCATTCGTGCTGTGGTCTTTTTTAGTTAACATCGCTATTACAATTGTAAATCCTTTTGTGGTTCCAGCAATTGCCACCAAGCTAATGTTAGCTGTATTTGTATGGTTTATTGCCAAGGAGACCAAAGCCAAAAGAAAACTGACCTTTTATAAGAATTTGGGAATTTCTCCATTAAAACTCTTTTCTGTCTTGTTTATAGTTGATATCTTTATGACAATTACATTTTTGATTGTTATTAAAGAATATGTATGATTTTTGAAATTGACAATGTAGAGCTCCATTTACGCAACAAACTTATTTTAAGCGGTATTTACTTAAAAGCCGAAGCCGGAAAAGTTACCGGAATTTTGGGTCGCAATGGCTGTGGCAAAAGCTGTTTGATGGAAATTATTTTCGGAAATCTAAAACCTAAAAACAAACTCACCCGAATCGATAACACTCCTGTTTTAGAACCACTGTACCAAACAAAACAGGTGAAATATTTACCACAATACAGTTTTCTTAGCAATAGTTTTACACTCCATAAAACGTTTAAAAC
>JAGSHF010000148.1 GCA_023954685.1 Flavobacteriaceae bacterium
AAATTGCGAAAAAAAGAAATAATGTGCCTAGTCGATGAAAAACTTCTTTCATAAAATTCCCAAATACACTTTGCATTTGCACTTTTGCCCAGGCATAAAATATTTCGAAATATGCAAAGCACACAGCGGCGACGTAAATTAGCCAAACATAATCTTTAATGACCGGGTTTTCCTGAGATATTAAATTTGCAATAAAATTATACGAAACATAACCAATTAAACCTAGTGGAACAATAGCTAAAAGCGGCAAAAACAACATAAGTGTTAAGAAACTATTTTGTGTGTTTTTGGTTTTAAAAGATGAATAAAATTTTATTATGGCATTGTGTACTCCCAATGCTAATAGAGGCATCATAACATTTGCTGTTGAAAGCAAATAAGCCACTAGACCATGGTATTGGTCGCTAAGAAAATGTGTGAATAAGAAAAGTACGTTAATCGCTCCAATACCAAAACCTAAATAAGTAATAATTGTGTTTTTAAAGCTTTGATTTTGAACTATCCCCATATTTACATTTGCATTTAATTCAGAATTAAATCTGCTAATTTTTTAGTTAGAGATTTTCTATGGTATTGTTGAAGACCAATTGGATGGACTTGCAAACTCCCTTTTCTATAAGCTTCAAAATAATCCAATAGCGTCTGCTCCAATGCATCATAGTCTTTGTAACTAAAGTAATGTCCAGTATTTGTAGATTTAATTATGTTCTCAACGTCTGAAGTTTCAGGACCTATCGCCATAATTGGTCTATCTGCGTGCATATATTCAAATAGTTTACCAGGAATTATGCATTGGGTATCTTCTGAGTTAATTTCAATCATAAGCAATACTTGCGCCTGCCTTTGCAAAAGTAATGCTTCTTCATGTGAAACATAGCCCATGAGATTAACATACTGAGATAAACCATAGGCTTCAATAGTTTTAAGAATTTCTTTGCTAACCACTCCAATCAAATTTAATTGAAGGCACTCTTGAAAAATTTTATTATCACGTGTTAAATCACTTAAAACCTCCCAAAACACATTAGGGTTTCTATCTGATAATAGTGAGCCTATATGTGAAATGTTAAATTTTTTGTCTAAGGGTTGTTTAGTTATAGACGAATCATCATAACCGTTTGTAATTACAGAAATAGGCTTAGATGAAATGTGTGCAAATTCTTTTTTTGTGATGTTGCTAGTAACAATAATTTGATCTGCGGTTTTAAGTACCTCCTGCTCCAAAGCCTTATGTTTCTGTCTTGCAAAGTTTGTCAGTTTTAATTTGTTATGATAACCTATTGTAGTCCAAGGGTCTCTAAAATCTGCGATCCATTTAAGATTTAACTTTTGTTTCAATTTTAAACCTATTAGATGTAAACTGTGCGGTGGTCCGGTTGTAATTACAGTATCGATACTATGCGCTTCAATATAATTTGACAAGAATTTTACTGAAGGTTTTACCCAGTTTTTACGAGCATCTGGGATAAAAAAATTACCTCTAACAAAAAGCATCAAACGTTCTATTAATCCTTGTTTTGACGTTTCAGAAATAACACCACTACTCATTGTTTTTGAAGCCTTGGTCCCAATGAGTCTTGCCAATTTATACGGCTCTTTAATGGGTTGACCAATTACAGTAACTTCAGCTGGTATTTGATCAACTAAACTCTCGTCTTTTATAGGGTAATTGGGGTTTTCTGGAATATAAACTATTGGAGTTACATTAAAATCCGGAAGATACTTTGTGAATTTTAACCATCGTTGAACACCGGGTCCACCGGCAGGTGGCCAATAGTAAGCTACAATGAGTACTTTTTTTTTCTCCACTATTATACCTTAGATAAAATCAATTAGGTTGTAAAATACCGAAATTATTTCTTTTTAAATTCAAAAAATAAACCACCAACAACTAAGAACCCAAAAAGTATTGTACTTGCCAATGTTATTACACTACCCGTTTTCACAATTTGAGGGTCGAACTTAAACTCTATTTCATGCCTACCAGAAGGTATTTCCATTCCTCTTAATATATAGTTAACCCTATAATGATCAACTGGATTTCCATCCAAATAAGCCTGCCATCCATGTTTGTAATAATTTTCAGAAAATACCGCAAAACCATCATTTACATTGTTGGATTCATATTTTAAATAATTTGGCTGAAATTTTAAAATGTTAATACCCGCCAAACTATCCACTTTATAATTAGATTTAAAGCGTTCGCTATTCGTCTGGTTTGTGTAAACAGCTACCGCTTTATTTTGTAAAGTATCCAAAGTCTGAATTTCCATATTTGCATCTACAACTTCCTTGATGCTTTTTATAAACCAAGCATTGCCATTTGCTTCCATATTGGTATAAGGAACAATATTTCCCTCTTCATCTTGACCAATAATATACTTGGTGTTCAACATATTTAAAACTTCAATTTTATTATTTGCAAGGTAAAAGTTAAATATGTCATCATAACGTTTCATTCTAGCTGCGCTATATCCGTTTATGGAATTGTGAAAATAGGATGGCTTTGTATCTCTTGAAGTTAAATCAAAAACTCTAAAGTGTGTCTCATCTTTTAATATTTCCAAATCAGATGGTCCAGCTTGATAAGGCTTATTAACTTGTATGGCTGGTCTAAAATCATCATTATTAACATAGCGTTTATCAACAACAACCAAATCAAAAACAATGAGTATTGCAAAAGCAACAACTACCAATTTCTCGGAAATTTTTTCTTTTAAAAACAACCAAATCACCCCAGCCGATAACAAAACAAGTACAAGTGTTCTTAATGTATCTTCATTAAAAAATGTCACTCTATCTGCTTTAACAGCATCGATAAAGCCTTGACCATAGGCTTGTATATAGCGACCATCATTAGCACCAACAAAATTAAAAAGACTGCCTTTAAACAATAAAAACAATAACGCTAATCCTCCTGTTATTGCCGTTGTATATTTTAGTGCTTTTAGTTTTTCTTCTTTTTTATCAAATTCTTTAAATAACTTAACTAAGGCAAATATTCCTAGAATAGGAATACACAATTCTAAAATCACTTGTATAGAACTTACAGCCCTAAATTTGCTATATAAGGGCATATAATCGATAAATAACTCGGTTAAAAACATTAAGTTTTTTCCGTAGGATAATAACAAAGACATTAATACACCACCTACTAACCACCATTTAAGTCGGCCTTTTACTAAAAACAAACCGAAAACAAATAAAAATATTATTACTGCACCTACGTAAGCAGGTGCCTCTAATATAGGTTGTTCACCCCAATAGGTTGGCGTTTGTTTTACTTCTTGCAAAGCTTGTACCGGACTAGCTCCAAGACTCTTAAAGTATTCATATGTTTCGGAATCTTTCCCAACATCTTCGTAGCTCCCACCACCCATAAATCTTGGTATGAATAAATTAAAACTTTCTAATTTACCGTAGCTATATTCAGTAATATAAGCCTTATCCAAACCACTTGTGATTTCTTTAGGAGAACCATCAGGATTGATGGTTAAATCACTTTTCCCTCGCGTTGTTTCTTTAACATATTCTTGCGTTGCCATAATACCTGTGGCGTTTAAGCCAATAGATAAAATCACTGCCATGACCAATATACCTACAGAAGTGAAGAAATGTTTTATTTCATTTTTCTTATAAGCATCATATAAATAAACCACACCTAAAACTAAAACCAAAAGCATCAAGTAATACGTCATTTGATAATGATTAGCAACAAGTTCAAGTCCTAGGGCAATAGCAGTAACAAGAAATCCAATAATATATTTCCTTTGAAAGGTTAGCAAGATACCACTTAACACTAAAGGCATATATGCAATGGCGTGCGCTTTTGCATTGTGACCAACCCCAAGAATAATAATAAGATATGTGGAAAAACCAAAGGCTAATGCTCCTAATGCTGCAAGTTTAAAATCAACTTTTAAGCTCAGTAATAGAATATAAAATCCAATTAAATACAAAAACAAATAATCCGCTGGCCTCGGTAAAAATCTCAACGTTAAATCTAATTTCTTTATATAATTGTGCTCATATTTGGCGCCTAACTGATAGGTTGGCATACCGCCAAAGGCGCTATTTGTCCAGTAGGTTTCTTTTCCGGTTTGGGCTGCAAATTCTTTTTGCTGCTCCGCCATTCCTATGTATTGCATGATATCACTTTGAAAAATCTGCTTGCCTTGGAGTACTGGAGAAAAATACAATAAGGAGGCCAACACGAAACCAACAATAATGATTAAATGAGGCAATATAGTTTTAAAAGAAAATTTCATGGATTGGTCTTGTAAAATATTTCGAGAAAATTAGTCAATTTCTTCGTATTCTACATATTCCCCTACTTTTTTATTTCCTGAAGATTTTGAATTAGGCATTTTATCTATTGATATTTCGCCTTCTTTTTCTTTTGGTTTTGATTTTGTGTTCGGTGCACCATACTGCTGCCCAAATCGCTGTTCTGCTTTTTTTGCAACAAACCTCATTATTGCTGGCGCAAATAACCTAGTTAAGATTTTCATCCCATACCAGACCAATAATATTATTAAAATGGTCTTAACCAAACCAGTAAAAGAAGCGTACTGCATCATTAGTTAAAAATTTTTTCAAAAATACAATTCTTATGATTTAAAAACCGTTAATAGGTCATAAAAAATAATAAAATTATATCTTTGAATATTAACTTAATCACTTATGAAACATATTAAAACCCAATTTTCCATTGTCATTTGCTTCCTCTTTATATCTCAAGTTTATGGTCAATATACTGAAGTGATTAATTCAAATAGACCCGGTGTTTCAAGTAGTGCCTTCGCAGTAGGGGCTAATGTTTTACAATTTGAAGTTGGTCCGTATTTTGTAAAAGAAGAACATACCCCGCTAAAATATGAGGTTTCAGGTATTGGCGCTGATTTTGCAGCACGTTATGGCTTGTTCTTTGAGCAACTTGAAATCATTGTTGAAGGAGGTTATCAACGTGATACTTATACAGATAATAGATCTTCCATTACTAACGAATTTGACCGCGCTAATTTTAAATATTTTACAGCTGGTGCCAAGTATCTAGTATATGATCCATATAAAAACGCTGCTAACGAAAAGCCAAACCTTTATAGTTACAAAGCGAATCACAGTTTTAAATGGAAAGAACTCATACCGGCAGTTGCTATCTATGCTGGAGTAAATATAGATTCCAAAAATAATCCATATGTAGCTCCAGGTGTTGAAGGTATAAGTCCAAAAATAATGATTGCAACTCAGCACAATTTTATTGGCGGGTGGGTTTTTGTGATGAATTTCATAAAAGATCGAATTGGCACAGATCAATCTGATTTCTCTTACATTTTGACCTTAACCAAAGCCATAAACCAACAATGGGTTGTTTTTGGTGAAACGCAAGGTATTCAAAGTGATTTTTATGCTGATAATTTATTTAGATTTGGTGGTGCCTATCTGTGGAATGAAAACTTTCAATTGGATACTGCATTAACATTAAACACAAAAGATACACCTAGTGTATTTAATTTAAGCTTAGGGGCATCGTATCGCTTTGATTTCCACAAGGATAAGGAAATAGATAATAATAATTCTGCTGAGGACGAAGCACAAAGAAAAAGTCGGGGAATATCTTCAAATTAAGAATGTTACCGTCAAGGTTTAATAAAAAGTATGATTTCATTAAAAGAAGTAAACACTAAACAGGAGCTCAAAACATTCATTAAGTTCCCTTTCGCATTATATAAAAATTCAAAATCTTGGGTACCTCCAATCATTAGTGAGGAAATAAGATCCTTTGATAAATCTGTAAACCCTGTTTTTAAAGACGCCGATGCTTTTTTATACTTAGCATATCGCAACAATAAGGTCGTAGGCCGTATTGCGGCCATAATTAATTGGATTGAGGTCAACAATCAGAATATAAAGAAAATGCGATTTGGTTGGTTTGATGTTATCGATAATATTGAAGTTACTAATGCGCTTTTAGACAAAGTTCATGAGATTGGAAAAAAGAATAACCTTGAATTTGTAGAGGGGCCTGTGGGTTTCTCAAATCTTGATAAAGTTGGCGTTTTAACCGAAGGCTTTGATGAAATTGGCAACATGATTACTTGGCATAATCACCCTTATTACGCAACACATTTTGAACAATTGGGATATGATGTAGGCAAGAGATATTCCGAAAACAAGATGAAGTTTGAAAATATAAGACCAGAATCTTTTGCGAGGATTCAAGAACTTATTAAGAAGCGTTACCAGTTAAAACCATTAAATTTTAAAACTAACAAAGAAATTTTGCCTTATACTGATGAAATGTTCAATGTTTTCTCAAAATCTCACGAAGTACTATCGTCATTTGTTGAAATAAGTCAGGACCAACGGGATTATTTTAAGAAGAAATTCATTCCTTTTTTAAATGCTGAATATGTAAAATTTGTTGTAGATAAAAATGATAAGCTTGTAGCGTTTGGCATTGTAACACCATCCTATGCAAAAGCTTTACAAAAAATGAACGGTAAACTATTTCCTTTTGGTTTGTTTCATTTGTTAAACGCAAAGAAACATAGTAAAACGGTAACCTTTTATCTTATTGGTGTATTACCCGAATATCAAAATAAAGGTGTAACGGCTATAATATTCAATGAATTCCATAGAGAATTTGAAGAAAAGGGTGTAACATTATGTGTACGAGGTCCTGAATTGGATGATAACGAAGCCATTCATAAACTTTGGAAGAACTTCAAACCAGTAACTCATAAAAGACGTTGTACATTTACAAAAATTATTGCAGAAAAAAAGCCACTTTAAAAGTGGCTTTTTTTATATTTTTAGGAAATATTACTCTCCCATCGCGGCAGCTACTGCAGCAGATAATCTTTTATAAGTTCCGTTCTCCAAACGTTCTCTAATAGACGAGAAGGCAACTAAAGTTTCTTCAACATCTTCAAGTGTATGCGATCCTGTAGGGATCATTCTAAGCAAAATTAACCCTTTAGGTATCACAGGGTAAACCACTATAGAACAGAATATTCCGTAATTCTCTCTTAAATCTTTCACTAAAGCCATAGCTTCAGGAATACTTCCTTTTAAATATACAGGCGTAACACAACTTTGCGTTGTTCCAATATCAAAACCACGTTCTTTTAATCCGGACTGTAATGCATCTACAATTGTCCAAAGATTGTTTCTTAAATCAGGATTAGTACGCAACATATCCAAACGCTTAAGTGCGCCTTTTACCAATTGCATTTGAAGTGATTTAGCGAACATCTGAGAACGTAGATTATATTTTAAATAATCTATGATTTCTTTATCAGCAGCTATAAAAGCTCCAGTGCTAGCCATAGACTTTGCAAAAGTTGCAAAGTACACATCAATATCATCTTGAACGCCTTGTTCCTCACCTGCTCCTGCTCCAGTTTTACCTAAAGTACCAAATCCATGAGCATCATCAACTAAAAATCTAAAATTAAATTTCTTTTTTAAATCAACAATCTCCTTTAATCGGCCTTGCTCACCTCGCATTCCAAACACACCTTCAGAAATCACTAAAATTCCTCCACCTGTCTGTTCAGCCATTTTAGTAGCACGCTCTAAATTCTTTTCTAAACTTTCAATGTCATTGTGCTTATACGTAAAGCGCTTAC
Source organism: Flavobacteriaceae bacterium (assembly GCA_023954685.1). Classification (GTDB taxonomy): domain Bacteria; phylum Bacteroidota; class Bacteroidia; order Flavobacteriales; family Flavobacteriaceae; genus JAGSHF01. The sequence continues at coordinate 7,635 of JAGSHF010000148.1, forward strand.
CCATATGTAATCGCACTCCATCAATAATACAAGCATGA
>JAGSHF010000121.1 GCA_023954685.1 Flavobacteriaceae bacterium
AGACTAGAAAGTCAATTTATAATAAAGAGTAAGTGAGTGGCCCTTTTTTTTGGATGACTACTCACTCACTTTAAATGATTTCCAGTTATTACATTAAAATCTTATCATCTACAATATAAATGATTTTGGTATCATTACCTTTTTTAATTTTGATTTGATAAGATATATGAGCTCCGTTTTGTAAGCTGTAGACCTTTGTACACGTATTGTCTTCAATACTCCAATAAGGGTAAATTTTTGCAATCTTTACGCGTAAAATTGATTGAATGGCAATATTTACATAACGCTCTTTTGATTTTATAATTTCTCCATTTTGGTTGTAAGTAACATACAAATGACTATGCCTGTTTTTGAAAGTTACGTGATATTCTGACGGTTCAGTTTCATCATACGCTTCAATAGTAGTGATGTCAAAATTTGCCGCTATATTTTCGAGAAGACGTACAATAGAAGGTGTTGATTTTGTAGCACTTTTTAAATAGTTGCTATTTGGTTCTTCGCGACTTAAAAATTCATTGTTGCCATTTATTGCAAATACTGATTGATTTGAATTAGAACTATTAATGGCACTAATTTTTTGAGTTTGAGCTGTTGCATGTAATGAGACGACAAACAACACAATTAATACAATTGATTTCATAATATATTTGTTTTAGTAATTAATATCTTATGCAAAGATGCTTATGAAATCAGTTGTTTAATTTGTTTAAAAGCTCAATAAGTTTGTTGTAAGGGTCAGCGTTTTTAAAATGCTAATAAACAAAGGTTTAAGAGTGTAGTGTTTTGTATTTGTTAGGCGGAAGATTGAATTTTTCTTTGAAAATTTTATTGAAGTGAGATGGGTTTCTAAATCCGCTTTCGTAGCAGATTTCGTTTATTGACAGATCAGAATTAAGAAGTAGTGACTTTGCGAAGTTTAAACGTTGTTTTTTAATCCAATGACCAGGATTATCATTAAAATACGTTTGAAAATCACGTTTAAAAGAAGATAAGCTTCTACCGCATAATCTCGCATAATCTTCTAGTTTTAAATCGTATTGAAAATTTGTTTTCATAACATGCTCTAAATCTGTTTTTGTGGTATCTGTAAGAGATTTAAAGTAATTAACCAGTGCCTTATTTTTTGGATTGAGAATGATATTAAAAATGAGCTCTTTAAACTTCATTTCGACTAAATTCTGTGGAACTTCATCTCCGGTTTTCAAGTAATTGAAAACACTATGAATTAAACTATCGAGAGAATCATTAACATCAATTTCAAATATTTGGTCATGCTCGATGTCATTTTTGGTCTTTGTATCAATATTATTTTCGAGAATAAATTTCCTTATAAAATCATCAGTTATAAAAAACATCATGACACAATAATCTACCTCAAAATATTGGCGCGTTGAGTACACTCCTTTTCTGACAAAAAGAGCATCTCCTCCTTTTATTTCGTAGGTCGTATCTCCAGAAATCCAATCTTTCTTCCCGTTAATAACATAAGTGATTAAATGAGAATCTGTCCAGAGTTGATATTGATCTATATTAAGTGGGCATTTGTATTCTACAAATAAATAATCATCACCAACCAACTTATTGTATTTGGGATGTTTCTTAAAATACTTGTAGACATCAATAATCATTGCGATTTATTTACCTCTAAATTAAAAATATATTTTCAATAAAAAAACGGATAGCAGTGATATGATTTTGTGCCGTTCTTGTTTTAGTAAGTTCTTTTCTTTAACCCAAATAATGGTCTAATAAATGTTATCCGTCTGATAATGAATTCATATAATAACCAGGATAATGCAAATGTACCTATTGTTAATGTTGAGCCTTTTACTGCTAAGCCCCATTCTAAGTCCATTAGGTAATACGCTAGGACTAACATTACAGATTGATGTAATATATAGAAAGGATAAACGGCCTGATTGCAATAGCTCAATAAGGAACTCTTTTTGTTTAAATATTTTGATGCAAAACCAAATAGTACAAGGATCCATGACCACATATTAACCACCTTGATTAAGGCTTCAGTAAAATGTCTAATTGTACTGTCATCATAGGATTTAACAAGGAATAGCATTAATAAAAAAGACAGCATACCAGTAATCAAAAATTGAAATCTATAAGTTTCTACAGTTTTCCAAAATACATTTTTCACAGTGATTAATAAAAAACCAAATAAAAATAGAATCGTATAATTTATTATGGTAAACCAATCCCCAATTAAAGCATGAGTTACGGGAAAGTAGGGTTCAACAAAAGCTTCTACAAAATACAATGGTATAACAAATGCATATATTTTTATTGGATGTTTTACCAGTTGAGCTATCCAATGAATGATTTTGCTTTTAGGATTGTTTTTAAAGAATAGAAATAATGGTATGAGTAGTAATGAAAACAATAGTAAATATGGCAAGAACCAAAGGTGATGCCAACTTAAATTGCCTTCTGGATAGATTCCAATTAGTGCTTGAGATGGCCAAAACTCAAAGTATGAGCCTGAGAATTGATTTTTGGATAGACGTTCCACATAAACTTGTGGCGGTATTATAACCAGCATTCCAAATATTAATGGGATCAATAACCTTTTGATGCGTTCTAAAGCAAATTGTTTCCCCGAGCGTTTTCTTAATGCATAGAAGGTTCCCATTCCTGAAATAATAAACAAAATGGGAAGGCGCCATTGATTTAAAAACCACATAGGAGTGCGTAGTGAGTCATAAATGATGTTGTTTTTAATATGAAATCCCCATGGTACAAAGAACATTCCAACATGGTAGAAAATAAGTAGTGCAAAAACTAAAACTCGTAACCAGTCTAAATCGTATCGACGCATAATTAAATAATTTGAGACAAATTTATGCCTTAAATAATGACAAAAAGAGACCATGTGATGGGAGGTAGCAATTTGTGATGATTTACATCACTTTGGGATAAAATGAGTTATGAGGGATGAATGACAAAGCAAATAAAAATTAAATCCGACTCATTTTTGAGTTGAAATGTGCAATCATATTTCGGGATACCGGTATTGTTTCATCAAAATTGTTGAGATGTAATTTATAACCCTGAGCGTTTCCTGATACTTGCTCTACATGAATGAGATTCACTAAAAAAGACCGATGGGTTTTTATAATATTTGAAAAAGGACTCAAAATAGATTCTAATTCTTTTATTGTTATACGCTTCACTACTCTTTTAATATTTTCTTCTTTTAGATATAATTCAACATAATTGCCTTCCGCTTTGGCGAAAATTAAATTATTAGAATCTATGGTAATATTGTCACTTTTTAAGTTGGTTTTAATTTCAATCATTGAGTTTTTACTGTCCTTAATATCCTCATGGGCAGCATTAAGCGCGTTCGCTTTTAAGATGTGTCTTGCATTAAGGCGGGTGAAATTTAGTGGCACTAAAATGGAGATAAAAAGAATACCAACCATTGCCGTGTTCCTTATTTCCTCAAAGAAGTATTTAAGCGACCAATTGTTAGGATTTTCATAAATAATATCTCGAATTAAGAACTGAACTGTTCCAACCAATAAAAGTATTAGACCGATAAATATAATTTCTCTTTTGATGGTCCATTTTTCTTCTGTTGATTTATTAAATAAGGGAATTGAAATAAGCAAGAGTAATAATGGTGTCGTTAAGCCATGAATCACTGAAATCCAGAAAAAATCCATTTTATGTTCAGGGACATAAACTTCAAAAGGTTCAAAGAAATAATTAAAACCCCAGGACATAAGAAATATTATACCAGAAATAGTCCACAACATTTTACCATGATAATAAAACGGATACGGTTGTTGTAACATTAAATTACCTCTAGAATATTCGGTTGTTTTTTTATTCATGTAATAAATATAAGTAAACTGTTGTGATGTGTAAAAAAAACCACCCTGCTTTACAAAGTGGTTAATTGTTTACAATGCGATTGCCAAGTATTATAGTATCGCAATGAAAGTTTATTTATTTTCTAAGATCCACGTGTTAATTCTAGCTTCTAACAAGGCTAAAGGTACAGCTCCTAACATAAGGACTTCATTGTGGAACTCACGTATGTCAAATTTATTACCAAGAGCTACTTCAGATTTGGCACGTAATTCTCTAATTTTTAATTGGCCTATTTTATAAGATAAAGCCTGTCCTGGCATTGCCATATAGCGTTCAATCTCAGAGGTAATACTCGCTTCGCTTTCAGCCTCATTATCTAATGAATATTGTATGGCTTCTTCACGCGTCCATCCTTTAGAATGTAATCCTGTATCTACGACTAACCGAACGGCGCGATGCATTTCGGCTCCTAACATTCCAAAATATTGGTAGGGGTCTGTATAAAGTCCCAATTCTTTCCCTAAAGATTCAGTGTATAAAGCCCATCCTTCGCCATAACCACTATACCATAAGGTTTTTCTAAAATCTGGCAACTCATTACTTTCTTGGGTTAATGAACTTTGAAAATGATGACCAGGTATAGCTTCATGTAAAAATAAGGACTCATCAGAATAGGTGTTATACTTAGTGACTTCCGGAATTGGAACGTAAAAGATCCCAGGCCGTGTACCATCTTGACTTCCTGGGTTATATTCAGCACTTGCAGAATTTTCTCTAAAGGCTTCCGTACGACGTACTTCAAATTTTGTTTTTGGCTTTAGGTCAAATAATTTTTCTATCTGAGGTTGCATACGCATATGAATCGCATTAAAATTATCGATTACTTGCTGTGGGTCAGTAAAAGGCATGAGTTCCTTTTTATTTCGAACATAATTAAAGAATGATTTTAAATCACCTTCAAAACCTACCTCTTCTTTAATCTTTTCCATTTCAGACGAGATGCGTGCAACCTCACTTAGTCCCAATTGATGAATTTCATCAGCAGTCATATTAGTTGTCGTAAACAGTTTTATCATGTATTTGTAAAACGCTTCTCCATTTGGTACATCTGCAATTCCAGAAGTGGTTCTACCCGCATCCATATAACTACCGCTCATAAATTCATGTAAACTTTTGTAAGCAGGGATTATGTTTTCATTTAAAGCTTTTGTATAGGCTTCAGTAAGTGTAGACTTTTCTTCGTCACTAAAACTGTCAGGTATATTTTTAATTGGGCTAAAAAATAAATGTTGATCCAAATCTTCTACAGCCCCAGCTTGCAATTGAGGCAATACCTTAACAATTAATGATTTTGGAAGCACATATCCTAATTCCATTCCTTGACGCATTTTCCCTTCAGCGCTATGTAGCCATTCAGTATATCCGTCTAATCGTTTTAGCCAATTATTGTAATCTTCAACCGTTTTAAAAGGCTGAGCGCTTTGTCCGCTTGCCAATTGTCCCACCATAAGATGAGGTGACCACATTTGATCGATAGGTGTTAAATCGTGACTGAAATTAAAACCTTCTAAATTGATATCGCATTCCCATTTTAAGATGGCTTTGGTCATTTTTTCTGAATCTGAAAGAGTTTCATCTTTAAAACCCAAAAGCATTTCTAAATATTTATTAAAATGAGCTTTAGTTGCTGCTTGATATTCACTTGAAAGTGGGTTTGGAAACTTGTCATTATACCTATTGTCACCAATAAAAGTGGCATTCAATGGGTTTAATTTTAGACCATCTTCGTAGTAATTATCCAACATAGTGTTGAAAGCTTTACTAACGTCTTCAGGATTACTGACCAAAGTTCCTTTGGTTTCTTCTTTACAAGAAGCAAATAATACTATGAACATAGTCAAAGCCAAAAACTGTTTTTTCATTATCGTTTTTTTTGTTTGTTAATGGTTTAAATATACTAATTGTTAGGCATAAAAAAACCACTTCTATTATGAAGTGGCTTTTTAGATTGATTGGTGTTGAAATTTAATTTAGTGCTTTACTCGTTTGTGTATAACCAGTGTACAATCCTACACCCGCCATAAAGAATACTACTGCAGCAATAGCACCATCACCTAATGCTGAGTATTCATCAATAAGAGAACCGATAAACGTACCTGCTCCAATTCCCATTAATAAGAAGGCTAAATTTAATACGATGACCTTCCATGATGAACCACGTTTTCCAATGTTAAAAATACTGGCATCTGCTCCTTTTTCTATCAAGGCTAAACGCTCCTTATTACGAGATGAAATGTATAAGTAAAATATTCCGAAGATGACTCCAAAAAATGCGATAGGTATGATAACTTCTCCTGCTTCCATAATTGTTTGTTTTTAATTGATTATTTTTATGTGTTCATAGCTTATGACGACAGCTTTTGAATTTAGGTTACAAAAAATATAAAAAAAGTTTTTTTTGATTTAATAAAATGACTTGGGATCCTATTATATAGAAACTAAATTAGACCGTTGACTTGTCTCAAATTATTCGAGGATTTATTAATTATTAAAATTTATTTAAAAAAGTGTAACCTATTGTAGACTTATATAGTCATAGTAACAGATGACCACTAACGATCAAAAATATATAGATGCCATATTAAATGGTGATGCCAATGCTTTCGCGGTTTTGGTGGAGCGCTACAAAGACTTGGTCTTTACTTTAGCCCTGCGTATGCTCAAGCATAGGGAGGAAGCTGAGGAGGTATCTCAAGACAGTTTTATAAAAATTTATAAGTCATTGAATAAGTTTAAAGGCGACTCTAAATTTTCAACTTGGATATATAAAGTCACTTATAATACCTGTTTAGACAGAATTAAAAAGAATAAACGGCATCATAATACGGTAACAATTAATGAATATACAGAGCATCATGTAAAAACATTAGATAATGCTTTGGATAAGATGGAAGCTCATGAACGCAATCAAGCTATTCAATATTGTTTAAATTTGTTGCCAAGTGATGATAGTGCTATTTTAAATTTATTTTATTTTGAAGAGTTATCTTTAGAAGAAATAGCAAAAGTAGTAGGGTTAAAACCTAATAATGTAAAAGTAAAGCTCTTTAGAAGTCGGAAGAAATTAGCGACGATATTAACAGAGCGATTAGATAACGAAACCATAGAAAGTTATGCAGGAATATACAGAACAGCAACTTGATGCGTTGGCAAAAAAGATGATGCACTCATCAAAAAGAGAAAAGCCTTCAATGGATTTTACGGCTAATGTCATGAATAATATTGAACATGCAGTCATTGGAGAAACTATAGTTTATAAACCTCTTATTTCTAAGGGAGCATGGTTCATTATTATCGCCATTGTGGTTGGTGTTACGGCCTATTTATCGCTTGGGAATGTACAAGGTGTAAGTTGGTTTGATAATGTAGATTTTAGCACCATTTCAAATAACAGGTTGGTTAATACGCTTTCTGGAATTACAATTTCAAAAACATTAACTTATGCTATTGGCATATGTGGGCTCTTATTTTTTGTGCAAATTCCATTAATGAAGTATTTAATGAATAAACGCTTGGAGTATTAATCTTTAAAATAATAAAAAGGAATAGTGGATACGTTTCTATACATTGTATCCTTTTCCTTTGTTATGTATTTTCTATTGACTTTAAGGATATGTTTACCATCATTTAATTCTTTGGTACTGATATAAGTTTCAAAACCCAATTTGTCAGATTTTATTAGCGCAAATATGAATTCGGTTTCATAATAAGAGGTGTCAATCTTTACACGATAAATGTCATTAAATGTTTTTAAATATGCATTTCTAATACTATCCCTTTCAATACTATTAATAAACCTATTTCCAAATTGAACATTAGAACGTAAACCTCGATCATCTTCTTCTGGTTTTAAACCTTTGTTAAAACTGAACACCCGATTTTCTATGTTGTCTTTAAAAGGAATGAAGACTTTTATATAATTATCAGAAATTACTTTAGATTGAATGGCAACATCATCAATAAATGCGGCATTTTCGATTAAATTTTCATAATTGTTGTCATTGGCAATAATATCATTGGAGTTTGAACTTGTATTAATATAATTAGAACTCTTGTACTCCATTGATAGTGTGAATGCAATAAGGATATAAAATGGAACTAGGGCAAAACTTAGCTTTTTTCCAAACTTATTATCTAGAAAATTATAGACCAAAGGGCGATATAAAAAGGATAAAGTAATAAAACTATACACCCAATAGATTGGAAAATAAATCTTTGAAATCCATTTCTTTTTTTTCAGAAAACCGAGGGTTAAAAAATCGATTAATGTAAAGATCATGCCAAAAATAATAAAGACTATCAGTGAGATCCCAAATCCTTGAGATAACCAAGATGGTAAGCTGTCATTTTCTATGACATAATTCGCTGTTAATGCAATGGCTAGTATGGTAAACGTAATTGCAATTACATAAAAAATAAGTAAGAAGGAAATGGCAAAAATTACGCTACAATAATCTTCTAATGTCGCGATATATTTATCAAAAGAGCCTACACGTTTTTTTAAGTATTTGGTGAATTTTTCACTATAATTTAAGCTGTCGTAATCAATATCACCAGAGACATAGCGTAAGCCTAAGGCGCCAATCCACAATCCACGGAGCAATACATGGAGTAGTAAATTGAATATTAGAATAGCGCATGAAGCCCAGGCAATGCCATAAATAATAAACGTATAAATTTGTTGCCCGTTTTGAGCTTCCATCGTTGCCAATTTAATGGAAGGATAAGCAGTAAATAACCCAAAAATAGCAAACCCAGAAATTAGTAATTCCAATTGCCAACTTTCTTCTTGAAGTCGTTTTAGCAATTCTTTAAATTCGGGTTTGGTATAATCGTTCATTGTATTGACAGAATTTACTTGAAAGATAATAAGTTTTTAATAAAAAAGCCGATTCAATACGAAGCGCCTTTTGATATCATACCAATTGATATTTAGTTACAACAAGCTGATATTTATTGTTTTTTAATATACCTAGCCAATTGTATACGCTTTTTTATAGGGATGGATTCATTTTCAACAAGGCGTTTAAGGTGTTCTTGGTTTTTATTGCGTTCAAAAATGATTTTGAAAAATTCTGTAATGGAGATGCTGTTTTTTGCTTTTTCAATAAGCTCAATATGATCCCCAACACTAACATTTCCTGGTTTTAAAACACGAACATAAGTGCCTGGCCTGCCATGAGTAACAAATTGCGACATAATATCTGTTGTTCCCATTTTGGCTTCAAACGTAGTACAAGGCTCTCGCGGTTGTGTTACTTGTATGAGAGCATTTCCAATTTTATAGATGTCACCAACATGCAGTTGAGTTTCATCTAATCCTTCAACAGTAAGGTTTTCACCAAGCATACCATAATCCCAGTTTAATTGTGGATATAGATTTTTCCAATGAGGATAGTGATCTGCCGAAAACAAATAACAGGCTTTAAACTCACCACCATGTACTTGTCGGTTTGAAATCTC
>JAGSHF010000187.1 GCA_023954685.1 Flavobacteriaceae bacterium
CGTGTTCGAAAGTCAAAACCGATCCACAAATCAATGGTTGACCAAATTTGTTGCCAAAGTCTGATGCGCCATTAGAAGCTTTTATTAAAATGTCCATTGGTGTTTGGTACAACCAAGGGCGTGCCTCCATTTTTTGCTCCCAAGGTCTCGCTTCTTCTAAACGAGAATAAGAGGTCATATAAACCGCTGTGCCGGCTAATGGTAATGATCCTTTTCCTCCTGCAAGTCTATCGCGTATTTCTCCTCCCGAGCCTGTTGCTGCGCCATTAAAAGGTTCTACAGTTGTAGGGAAGTTATGTGTTTCAGCCTTTATTGAAATCACAGATTCAAATTCCGTAGTTTGATAAAAATCTGGTTTATCAGCTGTTTTTGGGGCAAATTGTTGGATGCGTGGGCCTTTTACAAAGGCTACATTATCTTTATAAGCCGAAACTATAGTGTTAGGATGTTGTTTTGATGTTTCTTTGATTAATTTGAATAATGAAGTTGGTTTTTCTTCACCGTCAATAACGAAGGTTCCATTAAAAATTTTATGACGACAATGCTCTGAATTTACTTGTGAAAACCCAAACACTTCCGAATCTGTTAAAGGACGGGCAATTTTTTTTGAAACACCTTCCAAATAGTGAACTTCTTCATCACTTAATGACAAGCCTTCTTGTTGATTGTAAGCTGAAATATCTTCAATATTTAAAATAGATTCTGGTTGTACATCAATAGTAAAAGAGGCTTGATTTAGGCCTTCGAATTTTTCAGAAATCATAGGATCGAAATCATTATTATCACCCGAAGAAGCTTGAAATTCTTCAATACGTGTGATGCCTTCAATACCCATGTTTTGGGTGATTTCTACAGCATTCGTACTCCAAGGGGTAATCATGGCAGCTCTTGGGCCAATAAAAAAAGCATCCAGAGATGCTTGTTCTATTTTTGACTGTTCCCCAAATAACCATACTAATTTAGTAATGGTTTCGGTTGATAATTCTTTTGTTGCTTGAACAGCAAATACCTTACTGTTTTGGTTTCCGAAGAAATGAATCATTATGTTTTGAGTTAATTGCGTTATTTAAAGTTGCAAATTTACTTTTTTTAGATGTAATTTCATTGAAATATAATAGTGAATATTTAGAGTTATTCACCAGCTTATTAACCAAAAAAAAGCGGCTCGAAAGCCGCTTGATATTTATTGTTTTATTAGTTTCTTACTTATTGTGGCGGTGCCTTGGGTGGCTTTTAATATATATATACCACTAGACAAATCATTCACATTGATTTGATCTGAACCAAAAATGGTTTGAGTCTTTATAATTTTACCTAAAATATTGTAAATGCTAACAATTGATTTCTCTCTATTTGAAATTTTTATTTGTAGCACATCGCTAGCTGGGTTAGGGTAAATTTCTACGTTTGAATCTGAGAATTTGTTTAATCCTAAGGCCGAATAACAAGTCCATGATAAATCGTCTATGGCAACTCTATCCCCACCGTTGGTGTTTTCAGAAATAACAATACTTACCGTACCTTCTACATTAATGTCGTCAATAGTAGTTGTTGTTGGTGAATCAGAATAAGGAACAGAGCCTTTAAGAACGCCATTAACATGGACATCAAGGTTTCCCGATCCTCCACTAAAAAGTCTTAGAGTAGTTATGGTAAGATTCCCAATTCCGCCATCAATAGAAGGAGACGTTACAGAACCATCTTTATCATCTCTAGCATCAAAGGCAATCGCTCTAGAATTTAAAATTTGATCAGTTCGTGCTCTTTTAGCAGACCATTGCCCACCGTCATCTCCAGTCCAACTTCTGTCAAGATATTGAGAATTTGGAGGACTACTATTATCTGGGATATTGTCAAAAGTTTCTGCAACACAAAAGTTGCCACCTGAACCTGCTGCTAATGTAGTCGCTGATACAGGAGTGCTTAAGGCTGAAGTGTTATTTGCCAAATCGGCAGCTAGAACAGCAAAACTATAGGTAGTTTCTGATGTTAAAGCGTTTACTGTAATGGTAGTTGCTGTTGAATTGGTAGAAATGTTATATTGACCATCAACATAAATATTATACGTTACAACACCCACATTATCCGTAGAAGCTGTCCAGTTTAAATCAACCGAGGTCGCGGTTTCATTAGATGCCATTAAATTAGATGGTACGGTAGGAGGTTCCATATCGCCTGAACCTTGTGACCCCCAAAGATTTTCGGCTTCAGGACCGCCCCAAATAACTGTGGCAATATAAGGGTTATCAATAAAAGGATTTCTGTTCCCTTGAGCGTAAGTTTCACTTGTATCCCCATGATATGAATTCCGGTTTTTTTCAATATCAGAAACTGGATCTTCCGCATTCCAATCCAAAAGCAAATTGATCATATCTGAATCAATGGCATTTGTGGTGCCAATAGATGCATAGGAAGGTTTGCATTGGTCACCATAACGTAAATACATATACATTAAAATACGTGCCGCATCGCCTTTCCATTCGTCTCCTGGATACCAATTTGCGCCAACTGTTCCAGCATCCCCACTTCCAATAGCAAATTTTCTACTTCCACGATTGCTATTCATTTGAACATCAGAAGGGCGTAAATTATGTGCATCAGCATATGGAGGTACATTACTACCACCTGAATCTAAATTTGGTTGTCCTAAACCATTAGGAAATGTATGTTCTCTGTTCCAATCTGTACCGCTGTTTCCACCATTTAAATTTTTACTTCTAGTTCTATCTGTAACATGGTTACCATCACCATCATTATAACCATAAATTAGTAATACATTGGAAGGGTTTAGCGGATCTTCATCAGTAATTTTAGAAGCATTCCAAACGCCTGGTGTATAAGAAATATAGTTGGTATGTTTAGCCGCTACATTCATGGCTAAATCATTAAACAAATCCAATTGAGTTTGATTAAAGTCCACATCGTTATAATACACTTGCAACTCTGCTGGAGGGGTTAATTGTGCAAAGCCAATGGCAGAGGAAAGTAAGAATAAAAAGTAAAGTTTTTTCATATTCAATTGTTGTATTAATTTTTTGATTTTTCTAAAATAGCCATATAGAAACCGTCAAAACCAGATTCATATGCAAATATATTTTGATCTTTTAATAAAGTAAATGCTTGACCAGCTTCACTTGTTAGAAATGTTTTAACTTGATTTTGGTTTTCAGATGGTAGCACAGAACATGTTGCATAAACCAATTTCCCTCCCGCTTTTACCATTTTTGAATACTGATTTAAGACCTGTTGTTGAGTGACTCTAATATTATCTAAAAATTCGGGCTCTAATTTCCACTTTGAATCAGGATTCCTTCTTAAAACACCAATACCAGAACATGGTGCATCAATTAAAACACGATCCGCTTTATTGTAAAGTTTTTTAATTGGTTTTGTAGAATCAATAACCTTCATGTCAATATTATGAGCGCCATTACGACGGGCTCGAATTTTTAGTTTTTTAAGTTTACTTTCATAAATATCCATGGCAATAATTTGCCCTTTATTTTCCATTAATGCTGCCAAATGGAGTGTTTTCCCACCAGCACCAGCACAAGTATCTATAACTTTCATACCAGGCTTAACATCGAGAAAATCTGCAACTAATTGCGATGACGCATCTTGAACTTCAAACCATCCACTGTGAAAAGCTTCTGTTTTGAAAACATTTGCACGTTCAATGAGGCGCAATGCATAAGGGTGTTTTGGTAACGTTTCCGTTTCAATGCCTTCAGATTGCAGTTTGAGTTGTAAATCTTTAATTGAAGTTTTAAGCGTATTGACGCGCAAAATCACATCCGCTTGTTCATTTTGCTTTGCTAATTCTTTGGTCCATATACTTTCTCCAAGTTCTTTTACGCCGACTTCGTCTAACCAATCTGGAATAGATTCCCTAATTTTTCGATCTTTAGAAAGCTCGTCAAAACGTCCTTTTATTTTTCGTGTTGGAGTATTTTCAAAATACTTCCAATCTGGTAGTTTAATACCTTTAAGAGTCGCCCAAACGGCAAACATTCTCCAAAGATTATCTCTATTGAATGGTTCTTTTACCTCAGCAATTTCTGCATAAAGGCGTTTCCATCGTACAATGTCATAAGTCGTTTCTGCAACGAAACCACGATCTCGACTGCCCCAACGTTTATCTCGTTTTAAGAGCTGTTGAATGACTTTATCTGCATAGTGGTCTTCATTAAAGATTTGAACCAATCCGTCAATGACTGCAAAGCATAAATTTCTGTGTAAACGCATAAAAAATAAATAAGCATGCAAAGGTAATGTTAATTACTTATTTTTAGCCAAAATTTTTGTAAATGAGGTATTTAGTCATTGTGTTACTTTTTGTTTTGAGTGTTTCTTGTAAAAATGAACAACAACAACCATTAGATAACCCGCTATTTGAAGGGGGTAATTCAATTACTGAAGTTGAAATTGAGGATATACTCTCTGATTCAACCTTGAGTATAAGGGCTATTACACTTTTCAATGATGGCAATTTAGGGTTTGCGGGAAGTAATAATAGTTATGGCCTTTATGATGCCAAACATAAGCGGATGACAACATCTACAATTCAGCACGATTCGTTAAAACTACAATTTAGAGCTGTGGCTAATACCACCTCAGACTTTTTTGCGCTATCAATAGGGAACCCAGCATTGTTATTTAAGACAGGAAGTCATGGCAAAATGGAATTGGTATATAAAGAAACAGACGAAAATGTATTTTATGATGCGCTTCATTTTTGGAATGATAAAGAGGGTATTGCTATGGGGGATCCAACAGATTCATGCATTAGTATTATTATCACTCGGGACGGTGGAACTACATGGCATAAAATATCTTGTGAAAATTTACCAAAGGTGAAAGATGGAGAAGCTGCTTTTGCCGCTAGTGATACTAATATTTCTATAATAGGTAATAATACTTGGATTGCCACCGGAGGAAAATCAAGCAGAATTTTGTTTTCGCCTGATAAAGGAAAGACATGGGAGGTGTTTGATACACCAATTGTGCAAGGTTTAGAAACCACAGGGATGTATTCGGTAGATTTTTATGATGCTCAAAATGGTTTTGCTATTGGAGGCGATTATACAAATCCAGAAGATGCTTCGGCAAATAAAATAAAAACGCGTGACGGCGGGAGAACTTGGGAAATTTTAGGTAAAAATCAAAACCCTGGTTACAGAAGCTGCGTTCAGTATATTCCAAATAGAGCAGGGGAGGAGCTCGTTGTTTTAGGCTTTAACGGTATAGATTATTCAAAAGATGCCGGAGAAACCTGGACGCATTTAAGCGATGAAAGTTTTTATACGGTTCGATTTTTAAATGATAGTATCGCTTATGCTGCTGGAAAGGGAAGGATTTCGAAATTAAAATTTTTACGTTAAGGTTTTTTATCCTTTTTCCGCTCTGCCCTTCGTTTTTTGAATTCTTCAATCATTTTTTGTTTGAACTCATCTTCAGCCAAAATCAATCGCCATATTTTCTTTGAAGATAGAACAGGTTCTAAATCGGCTACGATTTGTTTTTTGAGTTGGACTTGTTTTTCTTCGGTTGAAATGTAGGTGGCTACGAGTTTTTTTGACACCCCATCATCTAAAGATTCAACCTTTTCTCCGCGCTTCACATTTTTTCTGAACTCATTTCTTTGATTGCGCCTTAACTCATTGGATGCATTATCATAAGCATTATAGATTGGCCAAAATGCTTGTGCTTCTTGCTGAGACAAATTTAGTTTTTCAGTGATAAAAGCAATCTTAAGTGTTTTTAATTTTTCCATTCGATCTTTTGATTGCCCAATGGCATTCAATGTCACAAAAAGTACAATTATTGGGAGAATACGTTTCATATGTTTTATTCTATAATTAAGTCTTGTATTGTTAAATTTTCTAAAAGATAATCTTCTAAATTGTCATTAGATAAATCAAAATTCGTGTAAGCTTCAAGTTCATTGTCAGTAAGTAATTCAGCAAAATCATTCGAATTGTAATGTTGAGTTTCAACAAAATGCTCAACAATTTCTATGTCGATATTATCAAAAGTCACTTTTTTCTGAGGGATAAATACACTAATCATGATAATTAACGAGGCAGCCACA
>JAGSHF010000119.1 GCA_023954685.1 Flavobacteriaceae bacterium
GGCTTTTAAAATTGATGCGTTAGTTTCAAGTTCCAAACCACTTAACGGGTCGGCAGTATTAGTGATTGGAATTTTTATCGTAAAAACACTGCTTTTGCCAAGTTGACTCTCTACATTGATTAGACCATCCATCAATTCCACAAAATCCTTTACCAGTGCTAAGCCTATGCCGGTTCCTTTTTGATGTTTGTAAGATGAATTATCAACTTGATAGAATTTATCAAAAATATGTGCAAGTTCTTCATTCGAAATTCCCAAACCACTGTCTGTAACTTTTATTTGAAGATAACCTGTAGCATTTAATTTTACCTTGTCTATATCTACACGTACTTCACCTTGTTTTGATGTGAATTTTATAGCATTAGATAATAAATTAGTGATAATCGCAGTGAATTTATTGACATCAATATCCATCTCCACCAAATCTAGATCACAGTTTACAGTAAAATTAATTTGCTTTTCTTCGGCCAGTGATTGAAAGCTCTGGCTAAGGTATTTTACAAAGGGGATGATATTAATTTGTACCATATTTAAGGCCATATTGCCGCTTTCAATTTTAGCAAGATCCAACATTTCGTTAATTAATTGCAATAAACCATTGCTATTGCGATCAATGATTTCTAATGAATTTTCAAAATCGTGATCTTGTTTGTTTTTTAAGTTGGTTTTAATAGCATCAGTCATGCCTTTAATAACAGTAATCGGTGTTCTAAATTCATGTGTTATATTAGTGAATAAGGCGTTTTTTAATTGAGTAATTTCATTGTGACGCTTTCGTTCTGCAGTTGCTAAACGTCGCGATGTAATAAAATAGGTGATGGCTAATAGCACTACCAAAACCCCAATTAAGATAAATAGATTTCTTTCTTGATTTTTTTTGCGTAACCTTTCCCCATAAGCAATGTTAAGCATGGCTTTTTCTTGAGCTTGTGCAATACTATCTGCTAGGATTTGATTATTAAAAACAATGGATTGAATTTCTGATCGGGCTCTATCTTCTTTTTCGTCATCTGTAGCCATTTGAAATTTTTCAAGATAATTAAGGGCTATTGCAGGTCGATTTAATTCTTTATTAACTTCATAAAGACTTTTTAAGATACTAGATTCTGGGTTCCAATTATTGACATTATAAATAGTTAAGCAATCTTCGCATTCAATTAAAGCTTTGCTATAGTTTTGAAGCCCATAATCTATTTGACACTGCCATAAATGAATGTTTAATTCAAAACTTCTTTCGTATTTTGGAATATCAACCGTATTGGCAATGGCGATATATTCATTGAGGTAAAATATTGCTTCCTCGAATTGCTTTTCACTAATATAAATTTCTACTAATTTGCCCGTGCCTACATTCGCATATTCTGCCAGGTTAATTTCTTTTGATAAACGAATTGCGGTTTTCCAATGGTCAATAGATTTTGGTAAATTCCCTAATTTATGATAGATCTCTCCTAAGTTACCATAGGCTGCTGAGATGCTTTTTTTTATGTCATATTTTTGGCTTAGTTGGAGGTGTTTTAGATGGTATTTTTCAGATTCTTTATAGTCGCCTAAATTTCTGTAAATGAACCCCTGGTGCACAATACTCCAGCCTTCATTAACTCTATCTCCTAGTTTACTATATAGCTTTTCAGATTGTTGAAATGTTTTAAAAGCCTTGGTGTATTCTTCATATTTAGAATACATGTACGCAAAATCAAAGAGCTTTTCGGCATAAAGGGAACTGTCTTTACTTGTTTTAGCTAATTCTAATCCTTTGTTGTAAACTTCTTCCCCTTTTTCAATTTCGTTAAGTTCAAAATGTACTCTGGCTATTAAAGTATTGGCTTCAATTTCATATTTGAGAATTTTTATCACTTTTGCTAAATCAAGCATTTGATATGCTAGAGTAAGGGCCTTATCCGTTTGCTTAAAAAGATAATGCACTTGAATCAATTCACCCATGGCTTTAAATCGGGTTGAATCTTGGAGTTGAGTATTACGCCAAGCATCAAGAAGCTTGCTTTCTTCGTTTTGTGCAGCGGTCATTCCAATAAAAAACAGTGCGCATATGAATGTGAAAACTATTTTCATATCTAAATTAACTTTTCATTTCCTACCTTTAGATTTATACCGTTTTTTTGCATATTATTTCTTTAGTATATTCAATCTTTGGGACAAATAAAAACTACCATTGGATTATTTAAATCATGAAATTTAAAACGACAATTAAACCTAGGCATTACTGTAAATAAAGGGAAGAATTAGCGCTTAAATTTTGTTAGTCAGTAACTTTAATACTGTAAGTTATGACATATTTTTTTATGAATCCCTATGTACCATAAAAATACACACTCAATGATTGAACTATAATTCCTCACTTATTGCCTTAAGAATGAGAGTTGTAGCACATAAAGTTGCACTTGATACCTCATAGAATAAAAAAATCCGTAGCTATTAACTACGGATTTTTGTTATGATATTTAAAAAGGTGTTTTATTAACTATTGTTTTTTTGCTTATTGATTTCATCTTGCAATTGCCGTCTCACTTTTTGTTCACGTTCTAATGCAGAACGTCTGTGTTCTTCAAACTCTTCTTCAGTTTCTTCTAATGCTTTTTTAGCTGACTTTGTAATGGTATTACTGTTTTTGAATTTATAAATAAAAATCAAAAGAAAAGCTAATAAACCACCAATGACAGACCACATTAAAGTATTATAACTGCCTTTACTCATTTGTAATCCTAATAAAGACATACTGTCTTTTTCTAAATTCGTAGAATCAAGTGAGGCTTGCGTGGTACCAAGATTACTTTTTAAATCACTAATCTCTTTTTGTTGCGTTTCAACCGTACTTCTCGTATCGTCTAATTTTGTTTGAAGTGTTTTTAAAGAGTCATTGGCATGAGCTTTTAAGGTTATAAGCATGCTGCGTTTAACGGCTTCATAGGCTTGCCCATTAGTACCTTTAAAATTGCCAGATTTTCTAAGAATGTACTCAAATTGATCGTTTATAGATCCTTCGTTTAAAGAGTTTGTTTCGTTGTCTTGTGCGTGTATTGAATTGGCTCCGATTAATAGCATAAATGCGAAAGCTAAAAATTTAATGGTCTTCATTTTTTTGAAAGTCAATTTGTTAGGTTGTAAAATGTATGGCAATATAATTATTAAATATTTAAGCCCCACAATTGCGAGGCTTAAATATATACGAACGATATTATTTTTTAGATGTTGTCATTTTCTAATAATATGTAAAACGCCTAACTTTGGCAATATACTTAGCCAATCTTATTACTTGATGACTATAGCCATATTCATTATCATACCAAATATATAAAATGGTGTTTTTACCATCTTCTCTCACAATAGTAGCCTTACTATCATATATTGCAGGTGCAGAGCTACCTACAATATCACTAGAAACAAGCTCATCACTTAATTCATATTTAATTTGCTCAACAAGATCACCTTCTAAAGCATACTTTTTCATAACAGCATTAATACCGTCAATAGATGTTGGATTTTCAAGTTCTAAATTTAAAATCGCTAAAGAACCATTTGGTACCGGAACACGAATGGCATTAGATGTAAGCTTCCCTTCCAAACTTGGTAATGCTTTACTCACTGCTTTTCCAGCACCAGTTTCTGTAATTACCATGTTTAATGCAGCAGCTCTACCGCGACGATATTTACTATGAAAATTATCAACCAAATTTTGGTCATTAGTATACGCATGGATGGTTTCTAAATGACCGCTTTTTACACCAAATGAATCTTCCATAGCTTTTAACACAGGTGTAATAGCATTGGTCGTGCAAGATGCCGCAGAGAAAATATCAATCTCATCTGGGTTATTTTCAAATTGGTTAACACCGTGAACAATATTAGGAACGCCTTTTCCAGGTGCGGTTAATAATACTTTATGAGCACCTTTTGATTTTAAGTGACGACTTAAGGCTTCTTTATCCCTAAAAGCACCGGTATTATCAATAATTAAGGCATTATCAATACCGTAACTTGTATAATCAATATCTTCTGGAGCATTTGCTGAAATGATTTTTACAGTTGTCCCGTTAATGATTAAAGCAGTGTTCTCAAAATCAGCAACTACAGTCCCTGAAAAATCACCATGAACAGAATCGTTACGCAATAAAGACGCTCTTTTTTCTAAAACGGTTTGATCAATGGTACCGCGAGTAACAATTGCTCTCAAACGTAGTTGACTTCCTTTCCCGGTGCGAGTCATTAATTCACGCGCAACCAAACGACCAATTCTACCAAAACCATAAAGAACAACATCCTTAGGAGTGATCTCTTCATTGTTGTTAACATCATTTAATTTTGCTGCAACAAAAGCGGCAGCATTATTATATTTTTCATCTTCTAGATGATACTCATATGTTAATTTACCAATGTCTAATTTTGCAGGAGCGAAATCTAAAGTTTTGATGGCTTGAGCAATTTCAACAGAATCAAAAATAGAAATTGGTTTTTGAACAAATTCACCTGCATATTCATGCAAGTTTAAAATTTCACTAACGTTTCTATCGATTAACTGGTTTCTAAAAATCACCAATTCTACTGAATTGTCGTACCATAAATCGCTAACGATTTTAATAAATTCAACGGTGGCTCTTCTTCGATCAGCTTGAAAAGCTAATTCTTTTTCATAAGTTTCGCTAATAGGCATTGTTGTATTGTTTTTTAAAATTTGTGCAAAAATACTACATTTCAATCGTTTTCGTAACTAAATAGGGTAAAAAATAAAACCCTCGATTTCAAAGCCTTGAAGTGAGGGTTTTAATTAAAAACTTGAGTGATTTATCTGAATCGATAATTTACTTTCTCACCATTATTTTTTACAATTTCAATACGAAGTGGTTCGTAACGGGAACGGTTACTAATAAGTGATTCTACTTCCTCAATACTACTCACCTTAACACCGTTGATGGCCGTTATAATGCTGCCCTCTTTAATACCGTCTGCTTCCCACTCATCCCGATATTTGTCACTGAGTTTTGATATGATTAGACCATTGTCTAAATCGAATTGATTCAGTTCTTTTTGAGTTGGTTTTTTTAGTGTTCCAATAACTGGGATATTCACGACTTCATTTTTAATTAAGGTCACAGCTAATGTTTTTTCATCACCATCTCTAAGCACCGTAACTTGTACGACATCATTAGGTCTTTTGGTGGAAAGGAAGCCTTTTAAATCTGAAAATTTATTGATTTTAGCATGATCAATTTTTTTAATGATATCACCGCTTTTAATACCAGCTAATTCAGCACCTGAAGCTTCCTGAACTTCGCTCACATAAAACCCTTGGGTTTCTTCAACCCCTAAACCTTCGGCATTTTTACTATTTAAGGCGCCACCAACGACACCCAAAATACCGTTTTGAACGTTGCCATATTCCATAATATCATTAACCACTTTCTTAGCAATATTACTAGGTACTGCAAAAGAATAACCAATATATGAACCTGTCCTTGAACTAATGGCCGTGTTGATGCCAATAAGTTCGCCATTAGTATTTACTAATGCGCCTCCAGAATTACCAGGGTTTACAGCAGCATCTGTCTGTATAAAGGATTGTGTTTGTCTACCAGAAGGATCTAAATCCCTAGATTTAGCACTAATAATCCCTGCAGTTACTGTTGAGTTCAAGTTGAAAGGATTGCCAACAGCCAACACCCACTGACCAATTTGTGCAGTATCGCTATCACCGAAAGTGGTGTATGGCAAAACTTCCTCAGTATTAATTTTGATGAGAGCAATATCTGTCTTAGCATCAGTACCAATGAGTTCGGCATCATAAGTTTTATTATCATTGGTTGTAATTTCTATTTTTTGAGCACCATCAATCACATGATTGTTTGTAATTATATAGCCATCAGGTGAAATTATAACACCAGATCCTGTTCCTATTTGAGGTCGTTGGGATTGTCTGCCATAGAACAAATCTTCCATGGTTGTTTCTCCAGAGCCAGTAGCCGTATTTTTAACATGTACCACCGTATTAATTGTGCTTTCTGCCGCCGACACAAAATTAGTATCCGTACTGGCAGGTAATTTGGTGTTGCTAGATGCAAAATGTGTTGGAATTAATGCAGGTGTGTTGTTTTGTTGCGCAGCCACAACGTTTTCTTCTTCAAGAAATAATTTATAAGTGCCTAAAGTTAATGCGCCACCCAATGCAGAAACCAGAATTAGAGAGAATATTTTTTTCATTTAAATTGTCTTTAAGTTATTGTTTATAATGACTCAACGAATAAATTTAAATAATTATTGATTTTGCTATTCAAATTTAACGATTTTTAACGCGTCATTTAACGGACATTTAACAAGTTCAATTACGGTTTTATATTTATATCTTTGTGTTGAAATATGAAGCAAACTTTTTATAAATATCAAGGTACCGGAAACGATTTTGTAATCATTGATAACCGTCAAGGGAATTTTGACAAAAATAATACCGAATTGATTAATCATTTTTGTGATAGACGATTTGGCATTGGGGCTGATGGATTAATCTTATTAGAGAATCATGAGCTTTATGATTTTAGAATGGTGTATTTTAATGCAGATGGCAATGAAAGTAGCATGTGTGGTAATGGTGGGCGTTGTATTTCTCATTTTGCTCAATGTCTTAATATTATAGATGACAAGGCCAGTTTTGAAGCTATTGATGGTCTGCATCATGTGAAACTTGAAAACGGTATTGTTCATTTGCAAATGCAAGATGTAAACAAGGTTGATATCTTTCAAGAACATGTCTTTCTAAATACGGGGTCACCGCATCATGTACAATGGTGTGATAACACAAAAACCATGGACGTAAAAACGAAAGGCGCCGAAATTAGATTTGGAGCACCTTATGGTAATGCAGGAACAAACGTTAACTTTGTAAAGGCCATTGCTAAAAACACGTTTGCTGTAAGAACATATGAACGTGGTGTAGAAGATGAAACTTTGTCATGTGGGACTGGTGTTACAGCTGTAGCATTGGCAATGCATGCAACGGGCAAAGTGGAAGAAAATCTGGTAACGCTGGAAACAGAAGGTGGTGTGTTAGGAGTTAGTTTTGAAAAAAACGAGTTTGGATATCATAATATTTGGCTGATAGGCCCTGCGACTTTAGTTTTTAAAGGTGAGATAGAATGGTAACATTAAAAGGTGTAAATATTTTTTTACGAGCTTTAGAGCCTGAAGATTTGGATTTTGTTTATGAGATCGAGAATGATGAAAATATTTGGGAACTCAGCCATACACAAACACCATATTCGAGATTTTTAATTAAGCAATATTTAGAAGAAGCACACAAGGATATTTATGAAGCCAAACAACTGCGATTGGTTATTTCGGATTATGAATATAATGCTATTGGGATGATTGACCTCTTTGATTTTGATTTCACTAATAAAAGAGCCGGTGTTGGTGTGCTCATAAAAGATACTAATAACAGAGGAAAGGGGATTGGTTCAGAATCGCTTCAACTTATAATTAAATACGCGTTTTCTCATTTGCAGTTACATCAGTTGTATTGCAACATCGTAGAAGACAATGAATTCAGTTTGAAATTATTCAATAAGCAAGGGTTTGAGGTTATTGGACATAAAAAAGACTGGAATTATATAAACGGACATTATAAAAACGAATATCTACTACAACTCATAAATACACATGTACTTTAAGAAAATTCTTTTGGCAATAGCTTTAATTGGTTTGGTGATTATCGCCTATTTTTCATATTATATTTATAATGTGATGTTAGTGCCTAATACGGCATTTAACAATGAAGAGGCTTTTATTTATGTGTCAAGTAGCACTACGTATGATGAGGTTAAGGAGGACTTGATGCCTTTACTGAAAGATATTGATGCTTTTGATGCTTTGGCAAAACGTAAGAAGTATACAACGAACATCAAAGCTGGTAAATATAGAATTGGGAAGGATATGACCAATAATGATATTATTAATTCAATCCGAAGTAAAAATATTCCGATTACCGTTGCCTTTAATAATCAAAAATCTTTGGAAGAGTTAGCGGGACGAATTTCAAGTCAAATAGAAGCGGATAGTACAGATTTAATCAACGCTTTTAACGACGAATCTTTTTTAGATAGTAATAATTTCAGTAAATCTAGCAGTTTAGGGATGTATTTGCCTAATAGCTATGAGTTCTTTTGGAATACTTCAGCATCAGAATTTAGAGATAGAATGCTAAAAGAATACAATCGTTATTGGAATACGGATCGCTTGAAAAAGGCAAAACTAGTGGGGTTAACTCCAGAGGAAGTTTTAACATTAGCATCCATAGTACATGAAGAATCAAAGCAAAAAGCGGAGCAGCCTAGAATTGCAGGAGTTTACGTTAATAGGTTAAGAGATGGTTGGCCATTACAAGCTGATCCTACATTAAAATTTGCAGCCTACCAATTACCAGAATATAAAAATACGGTTATTAAGCGTGTTCTTAATGAACATAAAGAAATTGTATCCCCATATAATACCTATATGAATCCTGGGTTGCCACCTGGTTTAATAACGATGCCTGATGTCTCTGCCATTGAAGCGGTATTGAATTATGAAAAGCATAAATATTTTTACTTTGCTGCAGACGCAGAGCGACTAGGGTTCCATAAATTTGCTAAATCTTTATCTCAGCACAATCAAAACGCTAGAGCTTATCAGCGTTATTTGTCTCAGCAAGGCATTAAACGATAATTTGAAAACGTATTTAGCATATAGCTTCCTTTTGTGTTTTTCTACATTACAAATAGGGGCACAATCTCAATTCAATAAGTTTTTAAACCCGAGTGATACTCTAAATATTAAAAGAAGAAATGGGGTGATTATTACCGAGGCTACCGCTGCGGGATTCGCTCTAATTGGCTTAAATACCCTATGGTATGATGACTATGATCGCTCTAAATTTCATGTGTATAATGATATCGATGAGTGGTTACAAATGGATAAAATAGGTCATGCATTTACCACTTATAATATGGGGCGTCTAGGAGCTGATGCATTGAATTGGAGTGGTGTAAGTAAAAAAAATCAGCTTATTTACGGAGGCACCTTGGGGTTTACTTTTATGACCGCAGTTGAAATATTTGATGGTTTATCTAAAGAATGGGGGTTTTCATGGTCTGATATGGCTGCTAATGCAGCCGGTACAGGGTTGTATATCGGACAAGAACTATTATGGGAAGAACAACGCTTTATGCTAAAATATTCATTTCATACTACAAAGTATGCAGAACAGCGCCCTAGTGTTCTAGGGGAGAGCTTAATAGAGCAAGTGCTTAAAGATTATAATGGCCAAACCTATTGGTTGAGTATGAATTTGCACGCTTTTTTTAAAGAAAGTAAAATTCCTTCTTGGCTTAATGTAGCATTTGGTTATGGTGCAGACGGTATGCTCACTGCAACAGGAGCGCCTGTTGATAATATGTTCACAAATCAAAGCCAAATTAGACAGTATTATTTTAGTTTTGATGTAGATTTGACCCGAATTGAAACAAAATCTAGCGTCTTGAAAACTTTATTTTCTGTTTTTAATGTAATAAAAATCCCACTTCCTACAATTGAATTTAATAGTAATAAACAGGTTGTATTTCATCTGTTCTACTTTTAAAGCGCACACTTAAAC
>JAGSHF010000198.1 GCA_023954685.1 Flavobacteriaceae bacterium
ATTTGCTGATGGCGTAACTGCTTTATTAGGCAAGAAAATTGTTATTGTTGGTTGTGGTGCACAAGGCCTTAATCAAGGGTTGAATATGAGAGATTCTGGTTTGGATATATCATATGCTTTACGTCAACAAGCGATTGATGAAAAACGTCAATCTTTTATAAACGCAAATAGCAACGGGTTTAATGTGGACACTTATGAAGCGCTAGTTCCTTCAGCAGATTTAGTGCTAAACTTAACACCAGATAAACAGCATTCAAATGTTGTTGATACGGTAATGCCATTAATGAAAAAAGGGGCGACATTATCTTATTCTCACGGCTTTAATATTGTTGAAGAAGGAAAGCAAATTCGCGAAGACCTTACTGTAATTATGGTAGCACCTAAATGTCCAGGTACCGAAGTAAGAGAAGAATATTTAAGAGGATTTGGTGTGCCTACACTTGTAGCCGTTCATCCTGAAAATGATCCAGAAGAAAAAGGTTGGGCGCAGGCAAAAGCTTATGCCGCAGCTACAGGAGGTCATAAGGCAGGTGTATTAGAATCATCTTTTGTTGCTGAAGTAAAAAGTGACTTAATGGGAGAGCAAACTATTTTATGTGGTGTATTGCAAACCGCTTCTATATTGTCTTTTGATAAAATGGTAGAGGAAGGTATTGCCCCTGAATATGCATCAAAATTAATTCAGTACGGATGGGAAACCATTACCGAAGCGTTAAAACACGGTGGGATTACAAACATGATGGATCGTTTGTCTAATCCTGCCAAAATTAAAGCTTTTGAATTGTCCGAATCATTAAAAACCATAATGCAACCTTTGTTTGAAAAGCATATGGATGATATTATGTCTGGACATTTCTCGCAAACAATGATGGAAGATTGGGCAAATGATGACGTGAACTTATTAAAGTGGCGAGCAGAAACGGGTGAAACGGCCTTTGAAAAAACGAATGTAACATCTAATCATATTTCGGAGCAAGAATATTTTGACCACGGTGTGCTCATGGTTGCTTTTGTAAGAGCAGGCGTTGAATTGGCGTTTGAAACGATGGTGAATTCTGGAATTATTGAAGAATCTGCATATTACGAATCTCTTCATGAATTACCGTTAATTGCAAATACGGTTGCTAGAAAAAAATTATTTGAAATGAACAGAATCATTTCTGATACCGCTGAATACGGATGTTACTTATTTGATCATGCCTGTAAACCATTACTAGTTGACTTTATGAAGTCGGTAAAAACAGATATTATTGGAGAAGCATATTCTAATACCAATGCAGTGGATAATTTGGAGTTGATACGTGTGAATGACGCCATAAGAAATCATCCTATAGAAACAACGGGGAAAGTATTACGTTCAGCGATGACGGCTATGAAAATAATTAAAACTGAAGTTAAAGAAGAAGCTTTTGCTTAAACCATGCATACAACTCTAACATATTTTCCAAGTTTAAAAAACGTAGAAGCCGCCGCTAAAAGATTAAGTGCAGTAGTCTCATTAACACCCTTGTCTAAAAACATAAGGTATTCTAATGAGTTTGACTGTAATATTGTTTTTAAGCGCGAAGACTTACAGCAAGTACGCTCCTATAAAATTAGAGGCGCTTATAATAAAATGTCATTATTAAGTGAATCTGAAATTGAAAATGGAATCGTTTGTGCTTCGGCAGGAAACCATGCTCAAGGCGTAGCTTTATCTTGTAAATTATTGAAGATAAGAGGTTCTATTTATATGCCAGCGCCAACACCAAATCAAAAGGTTGAGCAGGTAAAAATGTTTGGAGAAGACTTCATCGATATTGTATTAGTTGGTGACACTTTTGATGATTCATATCATGCCGCTATGTTGGAATGTGAGCGATTGAATAAAACATTTATTCATCCATTTAATGATGAAAAAGTTATAGAAGGTCAAGCTACGGTTGGATTAGAGATCTTAGAACAAACGGAGGAGCAGCCTATCGATTATATATTTATTCCAGTTGGTGGTGGCGGTTTGGCATCAGGACTTTCAACCATGGTAAAACAATTATCGCCAAATACTAAAATTATTGGAGTAGAACCAGAAGGAGCACCTTCTATGTCTATGTCTATTCAGAAAGATCGCGTTGTTGAACTAAAAAACATTGAGCGCTTTGTAGATGGCGCAGCTGTTCGAAGAGTAGGCGAGAAAACTTTTGAAATTTGTAAGAAAAATCTAGACGCCGTTATCACGGTGCCAGAAGGTAAGATATGCCAAACCATTTTAGAGTTATATAACAAAGATGCTATTGTGGTAGAACCTGCTGGTGCATTGAGCATATCGGCACTTGATTTTTACAAGGAAGAGCTCAAAGGTAAAAATGTAGTGTGTTTAATAAGTGGGAGCAATAATGATATTACAAGAACCCCAGAAATCAAAGAACGGGCATTATTACACGCTAATTTAAAACACTATTTTATTATTAAATTCCCTCAACGTGCTGGTGCATTGAGAGAGTTTGTAGTTGAGATTTTGGGACCAAATGATGATATTACACATTTTGAATATAATAAGAAAGTAAATCGAGAAAATGATGTTGCTGTTGTTGGCATACAACTTAATTCTCCTATTGACTTACAACCCTTAATTACCAAAATGAAGCTTCATAATTTTTATGGAGATTACTTAAATGATAAACCAGATTTGTTTCAGTTTTTGGTATAACTTATATGTTGAGTTTTTTTATAAAAAGGGCTACCCGTCTTTGGACGCTGAAATAAACAATTAAAAAAGTTCATGCCATGATAATTTATGACATTGAACAGTAATAAAACTAAAAAAGCGCACTTTTATAAGTGCGCTTTTTTAGTTAACATTAACCTACTTCTAAATAATAGTAGATTGTCCTAAATGTATATTGGTAAAATTAAGATTGCTATCCTTAGGGTTATGAATAAAGTCTACAATAAACTCACCAACTTTACTAGTGGTTATATTATCAAATTTGGTATTGATGTCTGGTGTAGTAACATGGAGCCTCAAGGCCTTGTCAACTGCTGCTCTAATAGTATCAGCTTCACTTTTTAGTTCAAAATGATCCAGTAGCATTGCGGCAGATAGTATGGAAGCGATAGGATTAGCAATCCCCTTACCCTTAGCCTGGGGATATGAGCCATGTATAGGTTCAAACATTGCATATTTTTCGCCAACTGATGCAGAAGCTAATAATCCAATTGAACCTCCAATAACACTAGCCTCATCACTAATAATATCACCAAACATATTTTCTGTTAGAATTACATCAAACTGTTTCGGATTAAGAATCATTTGCATGGCAGCATTATCCACGAATAAAAAATCGAGTTCTATTTCCTTATAATTTTTGGCTACATCTTTAACGACTTTTCGCCAAAGACGGGAACTCTCAAGGACATTGGCTTTATCAACCAAAGTTACTTTGCATTTTCTAGAAAGCGCTGCTTTAAATGCTAGGTGTGCAATTCGTTCTATTTCATGACGTGAATATTCACATAAATCTGAAGCAGTATTGCCATCTTCACTTAATTTTTTTTCACCAAAATAGATACCTCCGGTTAACTCGCGATAAATACTAATATCCGTCCCTTTGATAATGTGTCGCTTTAAAGGTGATTTATCAATTAAGGCGTCATAGGCTCTTACGGGCCTAACATTAGCAAATAGCCCTAAAGCTTTGCGTAAGCGCAGCAATCCTTGTTCTGGACGAACTTTGGCGGATGGGTCGTTATCAAACTTTGGGTCACCAATAGCTCCAAATAGAATGGCATCAGATGCTTGACAAAGATCTAGCGTTTCTTCTGGTAATGGATTTCCTGTGGTATCAATAGCAATTGCGCCAACAGGTGCATATTCTAGAATAAAAGTGTGATTAAACTCTAAAGCAATAGCTTTTAAGGCTTTAACAGCTTGAGCCGTCACTTCGGGTCCAATCCCGTCTCCTGGTAATACAGCAATATTCAATTTCATCTTATTTCCTGCGAAAGCAGTAATTTCTTCCTGCTTTCTTTAATTTTATTAATTTTTATTTTCTTTTATAATTTTGCATTCTCTTAAAGTCATGCTTTCAATTGTGGCTCTTATCGTTGAGCTCTAACAAAGTCTCTATTGATGATACTTACTTTTCACTAATTTGCGTTTTCAAACGCTTCAATCATTTCTTTTTTACTCAATAAATAGTCAATGTCATCATACCCATTAATAAGGCATGTTTTTTTATAAGGATCTATATCAAAATGTACTTTTTCAACATCGTTTACAATAGCTATAGTTTGGTTTTCTAGATCTACTTCTATCTTGGTAAGTGGGTCTTTTTTAATTGCAGAAAACAAAATGCTCAAATACGTCGCCGAAACTTGAATAGGTAAAATTCCATTATTTAAGGCGTTCCCCTTAAAAATATCAGCAAAGAAACTAGAAACAACGACTTTAAATCCATAATCGCCAATGGCCCATGCAGCGTGTTCACGACTAGATCCACATCCAAAATTATCACCAGCCACTAAAATGCGCCCAGAATAGTTAGGATTATTTAATACAAAATCAGCATTTTCAGAACCGTCTTTGTTATACCTCCAATCTCTAAAAACATTATCTCCAAATCCATTTCTATTTGTTGCCTTTAAAAAACGAGCAGGAATAATTTGATCTGTATCTATATTTTCCACTTCTAGTGGGACTGCCGTAGTTGTTATTGTTTTAAACTTTTCCATAATATTTCTTATATGCGCAAGAATCTTTTTCACCTCCTTTATCTGTTGAAACGGAGCTTAGAATTCTATTTTCTTAAACCTCTCAACGGTACTCTAGGAGTCAAAACCTTAATTTAATTGCTTCATAACATCAATAATTCTCCCTTCAATCGCTGTGGCTGCAGCCACTAAAGGGCTTGCTAAAATGGTTCTTGAGCCAGGACCTTGTCGGCCTTCAAAATTTCGGTTAGATGTGGATACACAATATTCATCTTGCGGAATTTTATCTTCGTTCATAGCTAAGCAAGCAGAACATCCTGGTTGTCTTAACTCAAAACCGGCCGCATCAAAAATATCTTTAAGGCCTTCGTCAATAATTTGAGCCTCCACTTGTTTACTACCTGGCACTAACCAAGCAGTAACATTATGAGCTTTTTGTTTGCCTTTAATAAAATCTGCAGCAACTCTAAAATCTTCAATTCGTGAATTGGTACAGCTTCCTATAAAAACAAAATTGATTGGTTTTTCTAGTAATGACTCACCTTTTTTGAAATCCATATACTCCAAAGATTTTTCAAAAGAAGTATCATTTATGTTTGGAATATTTTCAGAAATTTTAATCCCCATTCCAGGGTTCGTTCCATATGTAATCATTGGTTCGATATCTGCTGCATCAAAATGATATTCTTTATCAAAAGTGGCATCTGTATCGGTTGGAAGCGTTTTCCAATACGCTACTTTAGTGTCATATGCTTTTCCTTTTGGTGCGAATTTTCGATTTTTTATATATTCAAATGTAGTTGCATCTGGAGCAATCATTCCACCACGTGCTCCCATTTCTATACTCATATTGCAAACGGTCATACGGCCTTCCATACTCATGTTTTCAAAGACATCTCCTGCATATTCACAAAAATAACCTGTACCAGAATTAGTTCCTAGCTTGGAAATGATATAAAGAATGACATCTTTTGGTAAAACGCCATTTTTTAATGTACCATTTACGGTGACTCTTAAGCTTTTAGGTTTGGTAAGTAATAAGCACTGGCTCGCAAAAACTTGTGCGACCTGACTCGTACCAATACCAAATGCAATAGTACCAAA
>JAGSHF010000057.1 GCA_023954685.1 Flavobacteriaceae bacterium
GCTTCAACCATGGAATCAAAACCTAAATTATAGGTTTGTTTGACCATATAAATTTGTTGCAGTAAGTTTTGATCTTCAGTTTTTATGGCGTTTACTTCTGCTTTTGTATAGTTTGTTTTATTTAAATATTCTGAAACTACTTTATCAGCATTTTCAACAACGGGAACTATTTGATCGTACTGTGATTTAAGTCCACTGTATTTTTGAAATTCTTCATCGTATTCAGCTTTGGCTTCATTGTATCTTGGATCAGCATTATTTTCACTTGCTAATAAGCGCACAAACTCGAATTGCTCATTATAGGCATCACCTAAAAAATTCCAACCATTTAAATCATCTACATAACCATTTTTGTCATCATCTTTGCCATTATTCGGAATTTCCTTTGGGTTGGTCCAAATTACATCATCAAGATCTTCATGATCAATATCAACTCCAGAATCAATAATAGCAACAATAACCTGTTTTCCTTTTTTTGATTTTATTATTTCTTCATATGCTTTTTTTAAGCTTACGCCCGGAATCGTATCATTTACAAGATCAAAATGGCTCCAGTTTTTTTCTTCTGAAGACGTAAGTTCTGAGTGTTTTAATGGCGTATTATCAATATTTTCAAGCGGTGTTGAAATAAAGCCAGAGGAACTTCCGCAAGCGGTTAATATCAAGCCAATAGCAAGGACTAATAAGAATTGGGATTTAAATTTTCTCATTGTTTGTTTTGTTTTAAAATATATCATTACATCGCAAGACTTCTTTCAGTCGCACACCTTTTTCTGTGTGGTGTACGGTAATGATTTCATTATGAGCATCATGTTCTAAAAACAGTAAATATTTATGATCGGCAGCCATAGTTAAAAACGCTGCTTTTTCATCTAAGGTTAATAAAGGTCGTGTATCATAACCCATAACAAAAGGAATAGGCAAATGGCCAGCAGTTGGCAGTAAATCGGCCATAAAACAAATGGTTTGACCTTTATAATGGATTATTGGGATCATTTGTTTATCTGTATGCCCATTAGCAAAAAAAATATCAAACCCCAATTCAGAATCTTTTAAAATGGATTCCGTTGGTAGGGCTGTAAATTTTAATTGACCACTATCTTCCATCGGTAAAATATTTTCTTTCAAGAATGACGCTTTTTCACGGTTATTAGGTGTTGTCGCCCAAGACCAATGATCTTGATTGCTCCAAAATTGTGCGTTTTTAAAAGCAAGTTCATAACCGGTTTTATTAGCATTCCATTGAACACTCCCACCGCAATGGTCAAAATGTAAATGCGTCATAAAAACGTCCGTAATATCATCACGATGAAATCCACAAGCTGCTAAAGAAGCGTCTATGGTGTCATTTCCCCATAAATGATAGTATCCAAAAAACTTATCACTTTGCTTATCTCCCATCCCTGTGTCAATCAAAATTAATCGATCCCCGTCTTCAATTAACAAACAACGTGCCGCGATATCAATCATGTTATTAGCATCCGCCGGATTAGTACGTTGCCAAAGTGATTTAGGAACGACACCAAACATAGCGCCACCATCTAACTTAAAATTACCAGCATTTATTGGATACAGTTTCATAGGATGCGCAAATTAATGAATATGTTTAAAAGTCAATTAAGTTTAAAGTTTTATTAAGAATTAACTTGCTTTAAACGCTTGCCAAAGTCAAATAAGACTTTTATTTCCTTAATACTAGCCAAGCGTTCTTTACCAAAGACAAGTAATGAACTTCCGTTTGATTCAACATGATAATATGGATTGCTTTCAAAGAAGTGAATTAAGTCATCATTAAAAAACTTTTTTATTCCAGCTTCATCCTCTCCAAGCAAAAAGAATCGTCTTGAAAAATCAGAATGTTCCTGAATGGGAATATCCTTAAAACCAGCGAAAGCATATACACGCTCTAAAAACCCCTCTCTATCTAAAGTAAATTCAGGAATTTGCTGTTCCAAGTTGATGTGCAGCATCGTAGAACGTACGACCTCTTTAGCTATAAATTCTCCTTCTGAGAATTCGATATCAAATAAAGACATATTTCCATCACTATTAGATAACTGATTATAAATATGGTTGATTTTCTTTGTTCTGAAAAACAAAAAATGATCTAAGAAGTGTGTTTCTTTTTCTTTTTTTGCCGAATACTTTAATTCATAATCTTTAGCCAATTCTTCTATCGTAGCTTGTCGTTTGGTAAGATTGTTCTTGATTAAATTAGGCACTGGGAGTAGTCGTCTTAGTGCAAACGGATGTTTTGAATCCGTATCATGCATATCTAAGCCTACAACTTCAAAATGGCCGTCACGTTTGGTAAATAACTCCTGATAATCATGAAGACTTTCCATAACCGTATGATCTACAAATTCGCAAAGTGAAAAATCTACAATAACATCTTGATTTTCAGGGATAGCATCAAGATTTTCTTTGAGTTTATAGAAATTTAAAAAACTACAAAAATGTTTTACACTCACATAGTAATTACCAAAACCTTCTTCATACATTAAAACATTTGGCTTTAGTAAATTACGTGCAAATAGTGACACGCCTTTATTTAGAATAATATGAATGATAAGTGTTACCACCACACCAGATGTGATACCAGTGATCAAACCAACTTTAAGGGTAACAAATAAGGTTACAAAGAATATGATTAACTGTTCTTTTCCAATAGAGAAAATTTTTCTGACCGTATCAGGGGACGCAAGTTTATAACCAGTATATACTAATATAGCCATTAAAGCAGGAAGCGGTATTCGTTGTAGCTGCGTGCTAAAAAGCACAATAAAAATAACTAAAAATAGTGCATGAAAAAAATTAGAAGATCGGTTACTTCCGCCATTATTAACATTTACGGAACTTCTCGCAATAACGGTAACTACGTTTAAGCCGCCTAAAAAACCACTACCAACGGAGGCCAAACCAAGCGCTTTTAAATCACGGTTAACATTTGAACGTCGCTTTTGTGGATCTAATTTATCTACAGCTTTAATGCTTAACAACGACTCTATACTAGCAATAAGTGTTAAGGCAATAACACTAGCCCAAAACGTTGGTTCCCCAATCTTGCTAAAATCAATAATTGGAAGTTCTGCTATTATGGTTTGAATATCAGGAATTCCTGAAATCATATAACTCGTATCAATCGGGTTTTTTTCATGAACAATAAATTCAAAATAATAGCTAAACCCAATAGATAAGATTACAATCCACATTGGCGCAGGAATTAACTGTAAATATTTGTTTCGAATTTTTGAATAAAACAGCATAATCCCAAAACTTATTACACCAATGATTGCGGCATAAATTAAACCTGGTTTGGTATAATGCATCGCGTCATTAATTGTAAACGGTATTTTTAATAAATAGTCTAGCGTATCTTCTTCGGTAATCCTATGCGCTAGCATGATATGAAATTGCTTAGCGAGAATAATTAGACCAATTGCGGCTAGCATGCCTTGTATGGCTGATGAAGGAAAAAAGTTGGCCAATTTACCAAGACGTAAAAAGCCTAAAATTATAACGAGTACGCCTGAGCATATAATGGCAGCATAGGCACTTTCTAACCCTAGCGTTGTAATTGCGACTAAAAGCACGCCAACCATTCCATTTCCTGGGCCTGTGATGGTCACATGACTACCCCCTAGAATAGAAACTAAAACCCCGCCAACAATTGCGGTAATTATACCTGCAATGGGAGGGGCATCACTAGCCATTGCTAACCCCAAACCAAGAGGCAGCGCAATAAGACTAACCACAAACCCAGAAAAAATATTTTTAGGTATGGTTTTTAAAAATCCAACGAAATTGTTTTTTTTAGGGCTCATTGAATTAGTAATACATCGGTTGGTAATTCAGTTAAAATATGCTCTATATCATGTGGGAATAATCGATCCCAAAAGGTCATTTTTGAAGGCGCATTCATGACTAACAAATCGGCACGAACAATTTGTGCATAATGCCCAATGGAATATCCTTGTTTCCCAAAAATTGCTTGAGATTTTATAGTTATATCTGTGGTATGCTCCACAGGAATATTTTCAATAATTTCTTTGATTCTAGATGTTTCCCTTAGCTTGATGCGTTCCTTAACGATAGTCGCTTTTCGCATAGATTTGTCATCATCAACTCTAACATCAACTTCATCTTGATTAATTTCTTCAACAATAGTGATACGACCAGATTTTAGTTGGTGCGCTACATAAAAAGCAGTGTCAATAGTTTGTTTTGTTTTTGGATCTTTTAAGCCATTAACCACAATGTGTTGACAAGGAATGCGCTCTGCGGCGGGTTTAATTAAAAGTAAAACTGAGCATTTTGCTTGTCTGGTAATTTTTCTAGCAATAGAACCCACATAGTATTTCAAGAAATTTTCACGTTGAAGTGCGCCTAAGATTAAGAGGTCAACATGTTTATTGTCAGAAATTGATAGAATTACATCAACAGGGTTTCCTGGTTTAAATACAATTTCATAATTCAGTCCTTGCGTTAAAAAAGGTTCTAAAATATTCTGAAACTCTGATTCTTTTTCTGAAGTCTTCTCACCAACATGGATCAGCACTAACTTTGACTGAAACATAAAAGACAACCTTGAAGCTTCATAGATGTTTGCTTTTAGATTGGGAGAAAAAGTGACACCGATGCCAATTGTTTTAAAAGGTTTTAAAGCCAAATTGTTTTTGTGTTTTATGAGTTTTGAAAGATAGCATTTTTTTCAAAACACAAATAGCTTAAATTTCACATCATTTTCTACAATAATAATTACTATTTTTAAAAAAAACTTAAGCATGTTAGAATTAGCAGGAATCATAATTTTAGGCATTTTAGCACAGTGGGTTGCTTGGCGTTTTAAAATTCCAGCGATACTTCCCTTAATCCTTATTGGTTTGCTTGTAGGACCAATTGCAGCAGAATTTTTAAGTGAAGATGGCGCCAAATGGATAGAACCTATTTGGAATGGTAAAAAAGGACTTTTTCCAGGGGATGGGCTTTATTATTTTGTATCACTTGCTATTAGTATTATACTATTTGAAGGAGGGCTTACGCTAAAACGTTCCGAAATTAAAAATGTAGGCCCCGTAATTACAAAACTAATAACCTTAGGATCTACTATTACATTTATAGCTGCAGGCGTATTGGCTCATTTTATTTTTGATTTAAGCTGGCAAGTTTCCTTCTTATTTTCAGCACTAATTATAGTGACTGGACCAACGGTGATAACGCCAATTTTAAGAAACATTCCATTAAAGAAAGATGTGTCTACAGTTTTAAAATGGGAAGGTATTCTTATTGACCCTATAGGGGCGTTAGTAGCCGTTTTAGTATTTGAATTTATTAGTGTTGAAGGCGACAGTGGTTTCACAAAAACAGCATTAATTGAGTTTGGAAAGATTGTATTATTTGGAACCACTTTTGGATTTACATTTGCCCACGCATTAGCTTTTGCGATCAATAAAAAATTCATTCCGCACTATTTACTCAATGTAGTATCTCTCTCTGTTGTGCTTTTGGTTTTTGTAGAATCAGAGATAATGGCACATGAGTCTGGTTTATTGGCGGTAGTGGTTATGGGCATGGTGCTAGGAAATGGGAAGCTTGAAAATATAAAAGAGTTGCTCTATTTTAAAGAATCCTTGAGCGTGCTCTTAATTTCCATATTGTTCATTCTTTTATCGGCAAATATTAATATTGAAGACCTCATGTTAATCTATACTTGGAAAACAGCAGTATTGTTTGTGCTTGTGGTCTTTTTTGTGAGACCGCTTGCAGTATTTTTAAGCACTTCCAAATCTAATTTAAAGTTTAATGAGAAGTTGTTTATTAGCTGGGTTGGGCCTCGGGGTATTGTAGCTGCAGGAATTGCCTCATTATTTGGAAGTAAACTCATGAAGCAAGGCGTGGCTGGCGCCGAATATATCACACCATTAGTGTTCATGATAGTATTAGGCACTGTTTTATTGAATGCAACAACGGCACGTTTATTCGCAAAAATTGTGGGTGTATTTCTAAACAAATCTGACGGAATTTTAATTGTTGGCGCTTCTAAAATTTCACGATTATTAGGTCATTATTTAGAAAAGAATGACAGACACGTGGTGTTAATAGACAGCAATCCAATCAACATTAAAAAAGCTAATGAAATTGGATTGGAAGCATTTAATACAAACATTTACTCTGAAACACTTTCAGATAACATAGAATTGAATGACATAGGATATTTAATGGCACTCACCGGCAATTCTGAAATTAATAAATATGCCATTAATAAATTCAGTAAAGAATTTGGAGAAAATGGATCTTTTAGATTAGTCACTAAAGCCGAGATGTTGGATGATAAAAACAACCCAAAAGAAGGATTGTTTAGTCATACAGATGATTATAACTCACTATATGAGCTTACTGTCAAATACCCATCCATCCATGAAATTAAACTAGAAAGTAGGAACCACTATTTAAAACTGATTGAGATTACCAATAATGAAAAAGACATTATTCCTCTCTTTGTGAAAGACCCGGATGGCGAAATCCATATAATATCATCTTATAACAAGCAAATAGAGGATATTGAAAAAGGTAGTGGACTTGTTTATTTAGGAAAACCTTTTGACCTTGCACTTACACAAACCAAATAATTAAACAACACACATATGAAAAGTATCAAAGCATTTTTAGTCATCCTTGTTTGCATTGGCCTTATTATGGTTGCCTTAGGCATAAAAGTAGGTATGGCGCCTCCTATTTTAACGGGAGTAGGATTTTTTGTTATTGCCTATTTGTTTCAGCAAACAAAAAAAGACCAACCTTAATCGTTAAGCTTTAAAACGGCCATAAACGCCTGTTGCGGAATTTCTACATTCCCTACTTGGCGCATACGTTTTTTACCCTTTTTTTGCTTTTCAAGAAGTTTACGCTTTCTAGAAATATCACCACCGTAACATTTTGCAGTAACATCTTTACGAAGCGCTTTCACCGTTTCTCTTGAAATAATTTTTGCACCAATAGCCGCCTGAATAGGAATATCAAATTGCTGTCTTGGGATTAATTCTTTCAACTTTTCGCACATTTTTTTACCAATATGCTGTGCGTTATCTGCATGAATTAATGCAGAAAGGGCATCAACGGGTTGTGCATTTAACAAGACATCTAATCGTACTAATTTCGATACCTTCATTCCAATTGGAGAATAATCAAAAGAAGCATAACCTTTAGAAACTGTTTTTAAACGATCATAGAAATCGAAAACGATTTCTGCTAATGGCATTTCAAAAATCAATTCAACACGTTCAGGTGTAAGATAGGTTTGATTAATAATCATACCTCGTTTTTCTATACACAACGACATTACGTTACCAACAAAATCGGCTTTGGTAATAATGGTTGCTTTTATGTAAGGTTCTTCAACTCGGTTTACGGTTGTAGGCTCAGGTAAATCACTTGGGTTATTAACCACAAAAGGAACATTTGGTTCTTTGTTGGTATATGCATGGTAAGACACGTTAGGTACTGTGGTAATAACGGTCATATCAAACTCCCGTTCTAAACGCTCTTGTATAATTTCCATATGAAGCATGCCTAAGAATCCACAACGGAAACCAAACCCTAAAGCGGCAGAACTTTCTGGAGCAAAAACAAGTGAAGCGTCATTTAATTGTAGTTTTTCCATTGAGTTACGAAGTTCTTCGTAATCTTCAGTGTCAACAGGATATATACCGGCAAAAACCATTGGTTTTACATCCTCAAAACCTTCAATAATATTTTTAGTGGGGTTGGCAAAATCGGTAATGGTATCACCAACTTTTACTTCTTTTGCTGTTTTTATGCCGGTAATTAAATAACCAACATCCCCCGCCTTTACGCTTTTTTTAGCAACTTGGCTTA
Organism: Flavobacteriaceae bacterium; assembly: GCA_023954685.1. Taxonomy (GTDB): domain Bacteria; phylum Bacteroidota; class Bacteroidia; order Flavobacteriales; family Flavobacteriaceae; genus JAGSHF01. The sequence continues at coordinate 7,876 of JAGSHF010000057.1, forward strand.
GTTTTAAAGTTCCAACTTCATCAGCAAAATAGTCCTTACCTGTTGCCACAAATTTAATTTTCTGGCCTTTTTTAATTTCACCATTAAAAACTCTAAAATACGTTTCGATACCACGAAACGTGTTGTAAACCGAATCAAAAATTAAAGCTTGAAGCGGTTCATCAGGGCTTCCTTTTGGAGCAGGAACACGCTCTATAATAGCCTCTAATATATTTTCAATTCCTAAACCAGTTTTACCGCTTGCATGAATGACTTCTTCTGGATCACAGCCTAATAAATCGACGATGTCATCTGTAACTTCTTCCGGATTTGCACTTGGCAAATCCACTTTATTAAGAATAGGAATAATTTCCAGATCGTTTTCTAAAGCGAGATATAAATTAGAAATTGTTTGAGCTTGAATACTTTGAGCCGCATCAACAATTAATAAAGCGCCTTCACAAGCCGCAATAGAACGAGATACTTCATAAGAAAAATCAACGTGACCAGGAGTATCAATTAAATTTAATACATACTCTTCGCCTTTATAAGTATATTCCATTTGTATGGCGTGCGACTTGATGGTAATACCACGCTCGCGTTCCAAATCCATACTATCTAACAACTGATCTTGTTTTTCGCGTTCCGTTACAGAACCCGTAAAGTCCAATAAACGATCGGCCAAAGTACTTTTACCATGATCAATATGTGCGATAATACAAAAGTTCCTAATGTTTTTCATTCCTGCTTTTTTGCGGTTTTATTTGCAATGCGCAAAAGTACATAAATTTACAACATTTGGCGATTGAGCAATGGTTAATAAACATTAACATATGATAAAATTGTAATTTTTTACGGTTTTTCCGCATATAACTGTTAAGGAAATGTTATATGTTTGTAGAAATAAACCCATTCATTGTCCCAATGATTAAGAATAAAGTAGGTGTTTTTATACTGCTTTTATTGAGTTCTGTTGGTGTTTGGTCACAAACCTATTCCGTCACAGGCCTAGTGAAAGACCAAAGCAGTCAACCGGTAGCTTATGCTAATATTTTATTATTAAGAGCACAAGATTCTTCAGTAGCTACAGGAACAACATCAGACGATAATGGAAAATTTCTATTTCAAAATATTTCAAAAGACATTTACATATTAAAAACAAGTTTTATTGGATACACTACCAATGAGTTGTTTATTGATGTGAAATCAGATTATAACGTTTCTGATATCATGCTAGAAGAAAATGTTGAAGCGTTAAACGCTGTTGAAATTATTGCTAGGCGCCCCACATTAAAACGGGAGGTTGACCGCTTGGTTTTTAATGTTGAAAAAACAGCACTTAGCGAAGGCAATTTAATGGAGGTACTTAGAAATACCCCAGGCGTATTAGTCCTTGATAATGCCGTTTCGGTTAAAGGCATGTCTCCTGATGTATATATCAACGATAGAAAAGTGCATTTATCCTCAGATGAATTGTCTGATTTACTAGAGGGTTCTTCGGCATCAAGTATTAAATCCGTTGAAGTTATTACTAATCCACCTGCAAAATACGATGCACAAAGTGGTGTTGTACTTAACATTGTGATGTCAAAAAGTTTAGTAACGGGTTATAATGGGAGTGTATTTGCTAATTATACCCAAGGCGTCTTTCCAAGGATGAATTATGGCATGTCTAATTATTTTAAAACGTCTAAAGTGAACCTTTTTGTGAATTACAGTTTTAATGATGAAAAACTAAATAGGGATGACGAAGAAGATATCAATTTTAAAAATAATGGCGCAACAAGCGAAATTTGGAACTCTGACTCAAATAGAAATATTTGGAAAGACACCCATAGTCTGAATATGAATCTAGACTATAATATTAATGACAACAATACCTTAAGCATTGCATCAAATGTATTGTTTTTGCCTAAGTATAATTATTTAACAAAGAAAAGTACTCTGGTTTCGGATCCTTCTGAAATACCGCTTTATAATTTTGACAGCGAAAATCTTTCGAATGACAAAAAACATAACCTGGGTTTTGATTTGGATTTTTTACATGATTTTGGTGAGTCGGGGAGTAGTTTAAGATTCAATTCGCATTATACTAATTATAACTTAGAAAAGGATCAAGCAGTAAACAGTTTATATTATCAAACAGATGGGGTGCTTTTTGATGAAACATCGTTTAATACCATTGCTAATCAGGAGACAGATATTTTTACTGGCCAAGTAGATTTTAGCACACCGTTGAGTGAAACTTCAAGTTTTGAAACTGGAGTAAAAATGTCAAACATTAAATCAAATAGTAAGATTACACATTTTGATATTGTTAACGGCCAAGGGGTTTTGAACCCGGATAATACGGATGAGTTTGCCTATGATGAAACCATTTTTGCTGCTTACATGAGTTACAGTAAATCATGGGAAAATTGGGAATTAAGTTTTGGTTTGCGTGCAGAACAAACCGATATTGAAGGTTTATCAGTTTTAGATGATGTAAAAAATGTACAAGATTATCTAAATTGGTTTCCTACATTAAGTTTAAGCCATGATATTTCTGAAACCACTGGCTTATATGGGAGTTATAAACGCAGCATAGATCGTCCAGAATACAATCATTTAAACCCATTTCGGTATTATTTAAACGATAACACCTATGTAACTGGAAACCCAAAACTGCAACCTGTATTAATAGATATGGGAGCTTTAGGTGTTACGTTTGGCTCCGGAACTTATGATATTGCAGTGTATTATAAAGAAAGTAAGGATAATATTTTTCAACTCCCTTTACAAGACAACGCTAACAATATTATTGCATATACACCGGTTAATATTGAAAAAAGTATTGAGTTTGGTATAGATTTTATCACTTATTTTGACATGACAGCTAGATGGTCTGTTTATTTTGTAACGTCATTTTATAATATACAAGACCAAGTTGAAATTGATGGCATTAAAGTAGATGGCAATCAGTGGTCTAACTATTCAATTTTAAGCAATAATTTCTCGTTTTTAGAAGATAACAGCTTAACAGCTAGCCTTACTTTTACCTTTGTGGGTAAAAACATTCAAGGCCTGCAAATTGTGGATGACAGACTGGTAAGTGAGCTCTCATTAAAAAAAACCATCATGGGTGGTAATGGTATTATATCTTTAGCGGCAAGTGATTTGTTTAACACTCAAAACTACAATATAAGAACCCAGTTTTTAGATCAGGATAATAGTGTTTTTACTAATATTGATTCCAGATACATTAAAATAGGGTTCCGCTACAAATTTGGAAACACTAAGCTCTCAACCAACCAAAAAGATTTAGAAAAAGAGGAGCGCGATCGTTTAAATGATGACGACTAAACCTTAGCGCACTGAAATATTCTTGAAATCGATCTATCGATCTTTTAGACCGTCAACCCCTTTAGTCTTGCCATTCTGCAATAAATAAATTTGTATCACGTCCGCCGCCGTTATTACGGTTGGAAGAGAAAATCAACTTTTTGCCATCATTAGAAAATACGGGAAAAGCATCAAAAGTTTTACCATGCGTCACACGCTCTAGGTTTTTACCATCTAAATCAATTAAATACAAGTTAAAAGGAAAACCGCGTTCTGCTTCAAAGTTAGAAGAGAATAATATTTTCTCTCCAGAGGGGTGAAAAAACGGACTCCAATTAGCCCCACCTAAGTTGGTTAATTGACGTAAATTACTACCATCAGCATCACAAATATAAAGTTCCATTTCAGTAGGCTGTACTAAACCTTCGTTTAATAAATCTTGATACTCTTTAATCTCGGCCTCTGTTTTTGGTCGTGATGAACGAAAAATTATTTTTGTACCATCTGGCGAAAAGAATGCACCGCCATCATAACCCAATTCAAAAGTAATCTGTTTTACATCGCTACCATCAATATTCATGGTGTACAAATCAATATCGCCATTTCGCGTTGAGGTAAATACAATCTTATCACCTTGAGGAGACACCGTTGGTTCTGCATCATAACCAACTTCATTGGTCAATTGATTTACAATATTGCCTTCCAAATCGGCCACAAAAATATCATAACTATCATATATTGGCCAAATATATTTGCCGTTTTTTCGCAAAGGCGTTTCTGGGCAAGCCTCGTCACCTAAATGTGTTGAGCCATAAATAAAATGCTCTCCATCAGGCAAAAAGTATGCACAAGTTGTTCTTCCTAAACCAGTGCTTATCATTGGCGGCGCAATGCTATCAAAAGTATCATCAGCACTCATCAAAAACATTTGATCACAGTTGACACCCCAAGCTTTATTATTAGATTGAAAAATAATTTGTTGATCATCAAAACTCCAATAAGCTTCGGCATTGTCACCTCCAAAAGTAACTTGTCGAATGCTTTTAAAATGCACCTCTTCAGGATAAATTAAAGAATCTACCCATTCTGTGGCTCCAGAAACAGAGTCGGTTGATTTGCTCTTGTCGTTTTTGCAAGAGACGGAAATCATTATTATAAATAAACAGAGTAAAGAGTTTAGCTTCATTTTGATATAGATAAATGGCATTTAATGCCTAATTTTGTGCAAAATTAAGCCGATATTATTATGAAACAATTATTCGCTCTTTTATTTTTTGTGACGATAGCATCTTGTAAGAAAGAATATCAACCTGAAAACAAAATAAAAGCTGATGTAGCGTATTTAGCTGATGATAAATTAGAGGGTCGCCAAACGGGGACTAAAGGAGAGCAAATTGCGGCAGCATATATTGCCAAAAGATTTGAAGAATTAGGGTTATCTCCAAAAGGAACAGATGGGTTTTATCAAGCTTTTACGTTTGTACCAAAAACATCACCACATGACGAGGTTAAATATACTAGCGAATCAACAGATAGCTCTGTAGTAGGAACCAATGTCTTAGCATATATTGATAATAAGTCGGATAACACTATTGTTATTGGGGCGCACTATGACCATTTGGGGTATGGCGGAGATGGCTCATTGTATAGAGATGATAAAACATCAATTCATAACGGTGCCGATGATAATGCCAGTGGCGTTGCTATAATGCTAAACTTAGCCAGCAGGTTAAAACAGACCAATACCAATAATAATTATTTGTTTATGGCTTTTTCTGGTGAAGAAATAGGCTTGTTGGGCTCAAATTATTTTGTAAAAAACGCCACGGTTGACACCAAGTCAATGAACTATATGTTAAATATGGATATGGTAGGGCGTCTAAAACAAGATAGTACATTGGCCGTTTATGGTGTTGGAACGTCTCCAATATTAAAGCAAGTTGTATCCTCTAGCAATACTTATTTTAAAGTGGTTGAAAAAGAATCTGGTGTAGGACCATCGGATCACACTTCGTTTTATTTATCAGATATTCCTGTATTACACTTTTTTACAGGACAGCATGAGGATTATCATAAACCTGGTGATGATTCTGAAAAATTGAATTATGATGGCATGAATCTCATTTCAGATTACATTTTTGAAATCATTTCAGAATTGGATGACAACGGGAAACTAGCTTTCAGAAAAACGAAAAACGAAAGTGAAGAATCACCGCGATTTAAAGTGGGGCTAGGTGTCGTGCCAGATTACTTATATGATGGTGAAGGCATGCGAATTGATGGTGTGAGTGAAGATAAGCCAGCGCAAAAAGCGGGGCTCCTTAAAGGAGATGTTGTGTTTCAATTAGGAGATAGTACAATCACAGATATGATGAGTTATATGAAAGCGCTCTCTGTTTTTGAAACGGGAGATTCTACAACGGTGAAAGTGAAAAGGGGAGAAGAAACTGTAGAGGCGAAAATAGATTTTTAGCATGATAAAAATTGGCGATATAGAGCTGCCTGATTTTCCATTGTTGTTAGCGCCTATGGAAGATGTTAGTGACCCTCCGTTTAGAGCCTTGTGCAAGGAACAAGGTGCGGATGTGGTGTATACCGAATTCATTTCTAGTGAAGGTTTAATTCGTGATGCTGCAAAAAGCACCATGAAGTTGGACATCTACGAAAAAGAACGACCGGTTGGCATTCAAATTTTTGGCGCTAATTTAGATAGCATGTTAAAAACGGTTGATATTGTTGAAAAATCTAATCCGGACATCATTGATATCAATTTTGGCTGCCCCGTAAAGAAAGTTGTAAGTAAAGGCGCTGGCGCAGGAATTCTTAAGGATATATGCTTAATGGAAAGCTTAACAGCAGAATTGGTAAAACGTACCAACCTGCCCGTAACCGTCAAAACGAGATTGGGTTGGGATCATGATTCTATAAGAATTGTTGAAGTTGCTGAAAGGCTTCAAGATGTGGGATGTAAGGCCATTTCTATTCATGGCCGTACACGTGCACAAATGTATAAAGGCGAAGCCGATTGGAAACCAATAGCCGCCGTAAAAAACAACCCAAGAATGCACATTCCAGTCTTCGGCAATGGGGATGTAGACAGTCCTGAAAAAGCCATGCTTATGCGAGACGAATATGGTTTAGACGGCTGTATGATTGGGAGAGCTACAATTGGAAATCCATGGTTTTTTAAGCAAGTGAAACATTTTTTTGAAACCGGAGAACACCTTCCTCCTGTGTCACTTGAAAAACGTGTTGATGCCGCTAGACGTCATTTACAAATGGCTATTGATTGGAAAGGAGAGCGACTAGGCGTTTTTGAAACCAGAAGACATTACACTAATTATTTTAAGGGGATTCCGCACTTTAAAGAGTACCGCATGAAAATGGTTACCAGTGATGATAGTAAAGATGTATTTGCTGCTTTTGATGAGGTACTAAATAATTTTTCAGATTTTCAGTTTGCTTAAGCAGAGCCAATAAGCGCCTTTGAAATTCTTCCGGAGGCAATTTTAGAAGCCAATATACCTAGAACACTTATGGTAGCGAAAACTACTAATATATTAATTGGTTTTAATGCTACGGGGTAAGGTAGAGACGGCGTTATCATTATTAAAGCAAAAGATTGCTGCAATACGATTAAAAGCACCCCTAAGGCAAGTCCTAACACACCGCCAAATACAGTCATTAAACTCCCTTGTAAAAAGAAAATTCGTTTGATCTCTTTTACCGTTAGGCCAAGGTTAAAAAGGGTGTGAAGGTTTTTCTTTTTATCTAGAATCATCATAATGATTGAGCCTATTACATTAAATAAAGCAATAACCAAAACTAAGGTAAAGATGAGGTATACCGCCAAGTTTTCGGTGTTCAACATTTTGTAAAGCGCATCGTTTAGCTGTTCTTTGTTTTTAATAATAACAGCATTATTAAATAGCGTCATAAGTTGTGCTCTAACTGAATCTGAAGCATTAAGATCGGTTAGTTTTATTTCAAGAGCACTAATTTGATTTGGTGTATAATTAAGAAGTGCTTGAGCGGTTTTTAGATTGGTATACACATTATTATTATCTAAATCTTCATTGATTTGAAATACACCTGAGTTAATGGTTTTTATTGAATTGAAAGCATCAGTTAAAGCAGAAACAGGTCCTTTACCTGGTTTGGGCATTAGAATTTTAACAGGGTTTTCAAAATTAAAAATACCATATCCTAATTGATTGGTAACACCCCACCCCGATACAATATAATTAGACCCGGGTTCCATCCAATTTCCATAGGTTAATATAGAATCAATAGTAGATTTCGGATAGTTACTATCTACACCTTTCAAGGTTACAATTTGATGTTTGTCATTGTAGTTTAAAATGGCACGCTCTTCAAGGATTTTAGAATACGATGCAATCCCGTCCATGTTTTGTAGTTGACTTTGAATATCAGTAGTCACCTCTAAAGATTTACCTTTGGCAGGTATAACCTTAAGTTCCGGATCAATTATCGACGAAAATTGTAAACTAAAATCTTTTAAACCAGCAAATCCAGATAGCACAATAAAAAGAGCAGCACTTCCAATAATAATCCCAATGGCTGCAATTATTGTAATAACATTAATGGCATTATTACTGCTTTTTGAAAACAGATAGCGCTTGGCGATATAAAATGGGAAACTCATGTTTTGGTTAAAATAAGAAACGTAAGTTTAGTAAAAATACAGTTTTGAAAGTTTAAAAAACCGATTACTTCTTTTTTCTTTTCTCTAATGAATCTGGATCTTCAAGCGGATTGTCTAGCCCTTTTAAAGAACGATCAATTTGATCAATGTATTCTAAAGAATCATCTAAGTAAAACTGTAGTTGTGGCATTCGCCTTAATTGATGTTTTGTGCGTTGAGCTATTTCGTGCTTTATTAACGGCGCATTGGAGCTGATGCCTTCAATAAGCTCCGGGCCTTTGTCATTAGGAAAAATGCTTAAATACACTTTAGCTATAGATAAATCTACAGTAACCTTTACTTTTGTTACTGATATAATCACCCCTCGAGCACCCTCACTTGCAGCATTTTGTAACACCTCAACCAAATCTTTTTGTAAGACTGAAGCTATTTTCTTTTGTCTATTGCTTTCCATAAGGCAAAAATAACACTTTTAGCTGGTACATGCTTTAAAACCATAGTGATTTCGTTAAATTTGCACTATGATGGACAAAATTGAACATATTGGTATTGCGGTAAAAAACATAGAGAACTCTAATGCTTTATTTGCAAAGTTATTTGGCGAACCTCATTATAAAATGGAAGACGTAGAAAGCGAAGGCGTTAAAACCTCATTTTTTAAAGTTGGAAATAATAAAATAGAACTATTAGAAGCCACCAATACAGATAGTCCTATTGCTAAGTTTATTGCAAAAAAGGGGGAAGGCATCCATCACATTGCTTTTGATGTTAAAGATATAGAAGCAGAAATTTTAAGGTTAAAATCTGAAGGGTTTGTGGTTTTAAATGAGGTTCCAAAGCAAGGGGCAGATAATAAGCTTGTTGCATTTTTGCACCCTAAATCCGCAAACGGTGTGCTTATAGAGTTGTGTCAAGAGATTGATGATAAGCTATAAATTTCTTGTAGAGAATTAAAATAAGTATTAATATTGCACACTTTTTGGTCCCATAGCTCAGTTGGTTAGAGCATCTGACTCATAATCAGAGGGTCCTTGGTTCGAGCCCAAGTGGGACCACTTTTATTAAAATCC
>JAGSHF010000178.1 GCA_023954685.1 Flavobacteriaceae bacterium
GTCACATACTGCAGAACGTTTTTTAGATTTAGGTCATGATGTTATAGGAATTGATAATTTTTGCGATTATTACAGTTTGGAGTTGAAGCGACTGAATGCTAATACTGTAGAAAATAAAGGAGCAAAGATCATAACCATGGATTTGCGAGAAGCAGATGCTTATGCTACACTTCCTACTGATATTGATTACATTTTTCATTTTGCTGCACAACCAGGGATTTCGTCAACATCTACGTTTGAAGATTATGCTAGTAATAATATAACGGGCACTAAGAACCTAATAGATTATGCTCTTAAGTGTACTGCTTTAAAGTTGTTTGTAAATATAGGAACATCGTCTATTTATGGATTAGAAGCTACCTTTCCGGAAAGTTTCGCTCCGAAGCCTGCGTCGCATTACGGCGTTACTAAATTGGCAGCTGAGCAATTGGTTCTACAAAAGAGTCGAGAACTAAAATTTCAAGCCTGTTCATTAAGATTATATTCGGTAATTGGACCAAGAGAACGTCCAGAAAAAATGTATACGAAATTAATTGCTTTAGCCTTGCAAGATAAAGCATTTCCATTGTTTGAAGGTAGTGAAAAGCATTTGCGCAGTTTTACTTATGTTGGTGATATTGTTGATGGTATTGCCAGTGTGGTTGGAAAAGAAAGGGCAGTTGATGGCGAAATTATTAATCTGGGTACCGAGGTAGAACATACTACTCAGGAGGGTATTGAAGCCGTTGAGGAAGTATTAGGCCAGACTATTAAGATGAATGTTATTGCCAAACGCGCAGGGGATCAATTAAGAACTAAGGCAAATATAGATAAGGCTAGAAGACTATTGGATTATAACCCACAAACAACGTTGTTGGAGGGCGTTCGTGCACAAGTCAACTGGTATAAAGAAAATTTCTCTTAGATTATTTAAGATTCAACAAATATGAAGCTGCCGCAAAAGCTGTGGTTTCATGATTGGCAATCCGCTCCAACTCTTTTTTAAGCGCAATTTTAACTTTTGGAGTGTTGAAAAAATCAGATTTAAGCTGATTTTCTATAGTTTGTAAAACCCAGAATTTATTCTGATTACTGCGGTGTTGTTGAAAATACCCATTTGCTTTTGTAAGCTTCTCAAAATCACAAATCATATCCCATATATCAGTGAGTCCTTTTTGTTCAATCGCACTGCAAATACTAACTTTAGGCTGCCATAAAGAATCTTTCAATGGATACATGTGCAATGCTCTATTAAATTCTAGTTTGGCAAGTTTTGCTTTTTTTACATTATCACCATCGGCTTTATTAATAATTATGGCGTCTGCCATTTCAATTATTCCCCTTTTTATGCCTTGTAATTCGTCGCCTGCACCCGCTAACTTCAATAACAAAAAGAAATCAACCATACTGTGGACGGCAGTTTCACTTTGTCCAACGCCAACAGTCTCAATTAGGATGACATCAAACCCGGCAGCTTCACATAAAGTAATAGTTTCTCTAGTTTTATGAGCAACACCTCCTAATGCTTCTCCAGAAGCAGATGGTCGGATATAAGCATTTTTATCTTTGACTAAATCTTCCATTCTAGTTTTATCTCCCAGAATACTGCCTTTAGTAAGACTGCTACTTGGGTCAACCGCTAATACAGCAACTTTTTTACCAAGACTGGTAAGATGTTTTCCGAAAACTTCAATAAATGTACTCTTACCAACTCCTGGAACTCCTGTTATACCAATTCTAATCGCCTTATTTGCATGAGGTAAGCATAGTTTTACTATAGTTTGAGCATCTTTTAAATGTTTAACATTGGTACTTTCTACTAAAGTAATAGCTCTACTTAATGCTGTAATATTACCTTCTAAAATCTGTTGAATTAAAGCATCTGTTTTTAATTGAGTTTTTCGCTTTTGCTTTAATTGCTTTATGGATGCATTATTTGTAATTTCAGAAACTGAAACCCCTTTTTGAGTTCTTAATGCTGATTTTGAAGTGTCTTTTTTTGCCATATAACGGTTAGTTCTAGTTAAAGAAAACGGGTAACCTAATTTATTTTAAAGGAACTACAATTTTTGTTTTATCCCAAGCCATTGTTAGTGATAAATTATCTGTAGAATTATCAAATGCTATTGTAAATTGCTCAACTACATTGTTGATTTCTTCAACGGGAATATCTATCATAACCACATCATGTTGAGGTTCGCGCATAGGGTTCATAGCATCGTCAACCCCCCAAGTGTATTGTTTATTATTAAAAATTACCTTCCAATGGTCTTTATTTGGAATGGTCCATAACGTATACTTTCCAGCAGGAAGGGAATCCTTACCAACTTTGAGAGCTTGGTTGGTCTCAAAAGTTGTTGCTGCATTAGCACCCGTGCGCCAAACTTTATCATAACTAACTAAACCGCCGAAAATATCTCTATCACGTTTTGACGGCCTGTTGTAATAAACTTCGAGCTCCAAATCATTAAGTCTAAATTCTACCGTATCTTCAGGGCTTAAAGGTTTATTAAATAATGTACCTTCAAAATAGATATAGCCTAATATTCCGGCAATTGAAATGACTAAAAGTAAGATTATACGTTTCAAAAACGTGTTCATAATTGATTATTTTTTGATATAAATATAATTGAAATGAGTAGCATTCTCTTTGTAAAACGTTAATTTATTTCAATATGTTTTATTTTTTTTAAAAAAGAAATATCTTTTTTGCAACATCTCATAAATTGTGTCGTCTTTAAGATGATCTCTAACCAAAAAGACCAAAGTGAATACATTAACAATTGATATTGTTGAAAAGTGTAAACAAAATGACCGAAAGGCGCAAATGCAGCTTTATAAGCAGTATTGTGATGGGATGTTTATCGTGGCCATACGTTTTGTGAAAGATACACTTGAAGCAGAGGATGTAGTACAAGAAGCTTTTATTAAAGCGTTTGCAAAATTACATCAATTTAAAGGTGAAGTCACATTTGGCGCTTGGTTAAAACGTATCGTAATTAATAAGTGTATAGACTTACTTAAAGCTAAGAAACAGCAAATGCTGGAATTAGATGAGGTGCACCTCAAAGTGGTTGATGACACTTATGAAAACGAATGGTTAGTGGACGATGCAATTACTTTAGAACAAGTAAAAGCAGCGATAAATGAATTACCAAACAAGTACAAGTATGTGGTGATGTTATTTTTAATTGAAGGTTATGACCATCAAGAAATTTCTGAAATATTACAAATTTCTGAAGTAGCATCTAGAACACAGCTTTCAAGAGGTAAAGCAAAACTCAAAGAATTATTAAAATCGTTAGGCTATGGCACAGGATATTAGAAAACTATTTGAAAACGAACAGCAGTTGTCCAATCAAAAAATGAAAGCAGGACACGAGGCAAGATTCATGCAAAAGTTAGATGAATCGCTTCCGCAACATCAATCAAACCGTAGTTTCGGATTTTTAAATATAGCGGCAAGTGTGGTTATATTAATTGGGATGAGTTTTGGAGCATACAAATATTTCAACCCTGTTATTGAGCAAGAACAACCGGTAGAAGTGGTAGAACAAGCATCACCATTAAGCGAAATTTCACCACAACTTAAAAAGGTTGAAGATTATTATTTGGCGAGTATCAATATGGAGCTTTCTAAAATGAAAGTGACGTCTGATAATAAGGAAATGTTTGATGGATATTTAGAACAATTAGAGGAACTTAACAAAGAATATAGTGTTCTTTCAGATGAATTAACAGCATCAGGACCTTCAGAACGTACGGTAAATGCATTAATTGATAATTTAAAGTTGAGGTTAAATCTTTTGTATCGTCTTAAAGAAAAACTAGCAGAATTAAGTAATGAATCAAATGAGCTTGAAAAAACACAAGCTTAATTAATCAAAAAAAGAACAAATGAAACAGTATATAAAAACAGTATTAATGATTGCGTTTCTAAGCACATTTAGTCTTAGTGCGCAACAAAAGCTCGAAAAGCTATCAAAAACGGTTAATGCGAATAAGGATGTGACCTTAAAGCTAAATACAAGTCATACTAATATAGAAATTGAAACTTGGGATAGCAATAAAATTCAAGTGGAAGCTTTTGTTGAAAGTAAGGAATTATCAAAAGAAGAGTTGAAAGAAGTATTGGATTCTTGGGATGTTGATGTTGAAGGGTCAGGAACAAATGTGAGTATTGAATCTCATGGTGGTTATGGAGGTAATTACAACTTTAATTTTAATTTCAGCGGACTTGAAGCCTTGGAGGCCTTAAACGATTTGGATATCAATATTCCGGAAATCCCTGAAATGCCTGAGATGCCGGAAATGCCTGAGATGCCTGAGATGAATATAGAGGTTCCAGAAATGCCAGAATTACCGGAGATGCCAGAGTTACCAAATGGTGTTCATAATGTAAAATTTGATGTTGAGAAGTATAAAAAGGAGGGCGAGCCATATTTAGAAAGATGGAGTCAGGAGTTTGAAGATAAATATGGGAAAGGTTATAAAGAAGACATGAAGGCTTGGGCCAGAGAATTTGCAAAAGTAGACTGGAACGGGTACTCTGTACGCATGGAAAAATGGGGAGAAGAGTTTGGTGAAAAATTTGGCGATAAGTTTGGATCAAAAATGGAGAAATGGGGAGAAGAGTATAGTGAGAAATTTGATGGCAAATGGGCTAAGGAAATGGAAGAATGGGGAGAGAAATTTGGCGAGGAGTTTGGCAAGGAATGGGAAGAGAAAGGAAAGGTCATCGAAGAGCGCATGAAAGAATTTGAAGAAGAGTGGGAAGGTAAGGAAGAGGAAATGGAAGCGCGGTTTGAAGCCTTAGAGAAGAAAAATAATAAAGTAAAAAAGACAATTAGAATAAAAATGCCTAAGGATACTAAGCTAAAAGTAGATGTACGACACGGTGAGCTTAAATTTGCTTCTGTGATTCATAATCTTAGAGCAGATTTATCGCATTCAAGTTTAATGGCTGAGCACATTGATGGAAGTAATACTTCCATCAATGCAGCTTATTCGCCAGTATTGATTAACCGTTGGGATGGAGGAGAATTGGTATTGAAATACGTTGACAATGCGCTTATTAAGTCGGCTAAAGGTTTAATGCTTCGTTCTAATTCTTCAAATGTGAATATAAATTCACTCGATGGAAATGCAGTCCTTAATGGCAGTTTTGGGGATTTAACTATTCATAATATTACGGGTGATTTTAGTAACCTAAATATTACTTTAGAGAATAGCGATGCACTAATAAAGTTGCCTAAATTTAAATACAACTTGCAATATCAAGGCGATCGTACTCGTTTTAAACATCCTGAAAAAACGGGAACAAATAATCAATCTACATTTACGTCAGGGGATATTAATAGTGGTAAAATTATCGTAATTAATGCGAAGTATAGTAATGTGATTATGCAGTAATTAGGCTGTTTTAGAACCTCCCAAAATCTATAGTGGCCTAAAACTCTTTCTTTTTCTTTGAACTACGACGTGGTAGTTATTATATCCTGAATGTATTCAGGATTTTTTCATTTAACCCGGATGTCAATTGTCATATGTGGTAGTAATCCAAGGTGTATCAGATCTTTGATGATATTGAGGGAAGTGTAGAAATGAAAAAACCTAAAGCCAGAGACTCTAGGTTTTAAATTTATAAAATTTCTGCTTAGACTAGTAAATATTTAATCTTCAACCAAAACCCATTCCCCTTTTATAATTAAAGGTTCAGCTTGTTTATATTTTACGGTTTTGTTTTCACCACTGATCACGTTTTTAATTGTCACACGATCATTTCGCCCAATTTTAGGACGATCTCTAACAATGGTTTCTACAACTTCTTGCTGGCGTTGCGTATTTCCTGCAGCTCTACTTTGAGCAGCACGTTCATCCATATTAGGAATTTCATCCTTTTGTGTTTGAAGTTTGTCCTGACGTCTTACTTTGGCCTCTTGAATAGTATTAGCCGTTTCTTGTGGAATTTCACCTTTAAATAAGAAAGAAATTACATCTTTATTCACTTGATCAATCATTTGTTTAAACAGCTCAAAAGACTCAAATTTATAAATTAACAACGGGTCTTTTTGTTCGTGAACAGCTAACTGTACAGACTGTTTTAACTCGTCCATTTTTCGTAAATGCGTTTTCCAAGCTTCATCTATAATCGCAAGAGAGATGTTCTTCTCAAAATCTGTTACTAATTGTTTTCCTCCAGTATTATACGCTTTTTCTAAATCTGTAATAACTTGCAAGGTTTTAACACCATCTGAAAAAGGAACAACAATACGTTTAAATTTATCACGCTGTGTTTCATATACATTTTCAATGACCGGAAATGCCAAATCCGCATTACGTTCCATCTTCGTTTTATAATGATCAAAAGCAGTGGTATAAACTTTAGAAGCAATAGCCTGGGCATCCATTCTACCAAATTCATCTTCGGTAATAGGGGAACTCATTGAGAAATAACGAATCAATTCAAATTCGAAATTCTTATAGTCAGTAGCATCTTTATTAGTTTCAGCAATAATTTCAGAAGTATCAAAAATCATGTTTGCTAAATCCACACGTAAACGCTCTCCGTATAGTGCGTGATAACGACGTTTGTAAACCACCTCACGTTGAGCGTTCATCACATCATCATACTCTAATAATCGCTTACGAACACCAAAGTTATTTTCTTCAACTTTTTTCTGAGCACGCTCAATTGACTTTGAAATCATAGAATGCTGAATCACTTCACCTTCTTGTAATCCCATTCTATCCATCATTTTGGCAATACGTTCACTACCAAAAAGACGCATTAAATTATCTTCAAGCGATACATA
>JAGSHF010000193.1 GCA_023954685.1 Flavobacteriaceae bacterium
AAGGCATGTCTGTGGCTATTGGGGCCGCTCAAGCCAAAAAACTTAATAACGATTCACATTTAGTGTACAGTTTACATGGTGATGGCGAATTACAAGAAGGACAAAATTGGGAAGCTATTATGTATGCTTCAGCGAAAAAGGTTGATAATCTTATTTCTACAATAGATTTAAACGGTCAGCAAATTGATGGTGCTACGGATACCGTATTACCAATGGGCAATATAAAATCAAAATTTGAAGCTTTTGGTTGGACCGTTGTTGAAATAGAACACGGTAACAATATTGATGCTGTTTTAGCCGGTATGGCAGATGCTAAATCAAAAACAGGACAAGGCAAGCCGGTTTGTGTCTTATTAAAAACCGTGATGGGTAATGGTATAGATTTTATGATGCATACGCATGCCTGGCATGGTAAAGCACCAAATGATGAACAACTCGCCATTGGCCTAGCTCAAAATATTGAAACTTTAGGCGATTATTAATTCTTTTAAAACGATACACATGAAAACTTATACATATACTGAAAAGAAAGATACAAGAAGTGGTTTTGGGGCTGGATTAACTGAGTTAGGAAGAACAAACCCTGACGTCGTAGCCTTATGTGCCGATCTCATTGGATCTTTAAAAATGGACCAATTTATCAAAGAAAACCCAGAACGTTTTTTTCAAGTTGGGATTGCTGAGGCCAATATGATGGGGATCGCAGCAGGTTTAACAATTGGTGGTAAAATTCCATTTACAGGTACCTTTGCTAATTTCTCTACCGGTCGTGTTTACGACCAAATTCGCCAATCTATTGCTTATTCTGGGAAAAACGTCAAAATATGCGCATCTCATGCTGGATTAACATTGGGAGAAGATGGTGCAACACATCAAATTTTAGAAGACATTGGATTAATGAAAATGCTTCCAGGTATGGTGGTCATTAACCCTTGCGATTACAATCAAACCAAAGCTGCTACGATTGCCATCGCCGATTACGACGGTCCAGTATATTTACGTTTTGGAAGACCTGCGGTTCCTATTTTTACACCGGCCGATCAAAAATTTGAAATTGGCAAAGCCGTTCAATTTACTGAAGGTACAGATGTGACTATAGTTGCCACTGGGCACTTAGTTTGGGAAGCACTAGAAGCTTCTAAAGCGCTAAACGAACAAGGTATTTCTGCCGAAGTTATCGATATTCATACTATTAAACCTTTAGATAAAAAGGCCATTCTGGATTCTGTGGCCAAAACAGGATGTATTGTCACTGCAGAGGAGCATAATTATATGGGTGGTTTAGGAGAAAGTGTTGCAAGAGTATTGGCACAACATCAACCTACTCCCCAAGAATTTGTTGCTACACAAGATACTTTTGGAGAGTCTGGAACACCAGCTCAATTAATGCAAAAATATGGATTAGATAGTGCCACCATTATTGAAAAAGCAAAAGCTGTTATAAAAAGGAAATAATTCAATAAATAATTCGTTTTTTAGTGGCAAGCAAAAAACGAATCATTATGAAAACTTTCAAAACATCACAAAAATCAATTATCACAGATAGCATTAGGAAGCAATTTCTAATGCTATTTCTTTTTGCCCTAGGCTTTAGCTCTATATCATTTGGGCAAGTAGGTAGTAGCTATGGCATAAGAGCCGGGCTTAACTATAATTCTAATGGTGACCTATTTAATGCCATAGATGACGCCATCGAAAATCCTGAAAAAAATATGGGGTTCCATATTGGCGTATTTGGAAAATTTGGAAACCGCCTTTATATAAAGCCGGAATTCGTTTATACCAATACAAAGAGCAAATATGATTCTGGTGATTTTAATATGCAAAAATTAGATCTGCCTGTTTTGGCAGGTATTAAAATTATTGGGCCGTTACATATATTTTTAGGGCCTAGTTTTCAATATATTCTTTCATCAAAATTTGAAGGTGTGTCTTCAGATGACATCGATCAAAAATTTAGTGTAGGCTTTAATTTTGGTGCAGGGGTTAACCTGGGGAGAATTGGTATAGATTTAAGGTATGAAAGAGGGTTTAGCTCAAATGAAATTAGCTTTCTAGGAAACAATGGTATTGACATCAGTAAACTTGAAACGCGACCAGAACAACTCATATTAAGTTTATCTGTAGCGCTATAAAAAGATACTACAATAAAAAACGCCGCTTGAAATATTTTCAAGCGGCGTTTTTTTTATAATTTAAAGATTACCAATTAATCTTCTTCGTCATCTGGACTGTGCTTTTCAACGACATCAACATTCAAGTAATCTGCAATAACATTGGTAAACACTATACGAACTCTAACACGTGTAATCACACCATCTTCTTCCTTACGGCTAAGTTCATACTCATTTTCTTCTAATTCTGGTAAAGACTCACCTTCATTAACCACATCTGTAAAATGTTCTAATTCATCAATTGTAAATAGCAAATCTCCATCATCATCTGGATCTAAATAATCTGGAAGTGAATCTCCGTTCGTATCATCATTATAGACATAGCCATCACCATCAACATCTTCGTCATAGCTAGGAATCCCGTCACCATCATGATCATTAGTTTCGGTTTGATACATCTCAAATTTAAATGTCAAATTCTTGTAAGGGCCTATACCTGTTGATCCCAGAGAATAATAGGCCAACCCCGATGGAATAAACATGACACCTACCGATGCATTCGTGTAAGTTGCCGTTCCGTCTGGGTTCAACATATAAGCTTCAGCCGTATTAAAGGTCGGTATAATTCTACTCCAACCAAAAATGGCACCAACCAAATCAATGACTATAGGATTGACCGCACTATCAAATACGTTATCATCATCCATCGTCTTTCCTTCATAAATAACACTAACGTCATCCGTAGATTCAGGTTGTTTTTCACCCCCGCCTTGATTAATTCTTAAAATATAATATTTATAATTTGTTTCAGCAATAAAGGTTTCTTTCGTTTCAAGAACATTAGGATCACTTAATAACGTATGTCCATCCGGTACTGTTTCTCCCTCTAATAATTCAGTAATGATCACATCATTCATTGAAGGATTAGGGTTCTGATCACCAAAATCTGCCGAATTATAATAGTGTCTTCCAAAATAGTCTACGAGTAGAGAATCATCAATAACTTGCTGCTCTGGCCTTGGAACTTCAGGTACAGATTCTGGACCACCGTCATCATCATTTCTACACCCTTGTACTGCCGCTAAAATAGTTATAGCAAGGATAAAATTTAGAAGAAATTTTGTTTGTTTCATTTTTGCAATTTTTTTCGTAGCGCAAGATACAATTTTATAATATTTTTGTACACCAGTATTAACGTACTTTTATAATATTTATGCGAATAGACAAATACCTTTGGTGTATCCGATATTTTAAAACTCGGAATCTTGCTACAACGTCATGTAAAAAAGGACATGTCAAGGTGAATGGCGCGGCCGTTAAACCCAGTAGAGAAGTATATCCTACTGACAAAATTGAAGTTAGAAAAAACCAAATTAACTATCAATTAACTGTAAATGATATTCCTGATAGCCGCGTTGGAGCGAAATTAGTTGATATTTATAGAGTTGACACGACTCCCAAATCGGCGTTTGAAGCACAAGAACTGCTTAAACATGCCAAAGCATATTATAGAAAAAAGGGCGTTGGCCGTCCAACAAAAAAAGACCGACGCGATATTGATGATTTTTATGATGAAACACCCGAAACAGACTCAAAGTAGTTTTTCTAAATTTTGTATCGCGCTAATTTTGTTGTTTTAAAAATAAAACAAATAAAAATGAGTAATTTTAAACTTTGAAACTAATTATAATATGACGGCTAAAAACAATATTATCCTCTCTCATCAAGAAATTAATCATAAGCTAAAGCGAATCGCTTATCAAATTTATGAAAGTAACGTTAATGAAACGAGTATTGTTTTGGCTGGTATTGAAAGTAATGGGTATATCTTAGCGAAGACCTTAAAACGTATTCTTGTAAAAATTTCTCCAATACAACCTAAACTTTGTAAGGTAATAATTGACAAGAAAAATCCTAGGACACCAATACAAACATCATTAACGGCTGAAGAATATACCAATACGTCAGTCATATTAATTGATGATGTGCTTAACTCAGGTACAACATTAGTGTATGGGGTGAAGCATTTTTTAAATGTACCACTAAAGCAATTCAAAACTGCGGTGTTGGTCAACCGAAATCACAAAAAATATCCTGTAAAAGCAGATTTTAAGGGCATCTCTCTTTCAACGTCATTAAACGAACACGTTAGTGTTAACTTAGATGGCAAAATATTTGAAGCCGTTTTAGATTAATTTTTTAGCAATATCGTCTATAATTTCATCCATATCTTTTTCATCAATAGGCATTACCACCTCTGCTTGATTGTAAAAATAGGACCGCTCAAACAAATGTTTACCTACAAACTCTGTTAAGGCTTCGTCGGTATCTAAATGGGCCACCAAAGGGCGTTTAGACTTCTCATGTTTAAGTCGATCAACAATTGTAGAGATACTAGCCCTCAGGTAAATTGTTGTCGTGTCATTGCGCTGCTTTAGTAATTCCATACTACCGCCATAACATGGTGTTCCTCCTCCAAGAGCAATGATGAAATCATCACGCTTATGCAATATAAGTTGAAGGTACTCAGATTCCTTTTTTCTAAAATAGATTTCCCCTTTTTCTTTAAAAATTTGCTCAATAGATAAATGTTCTTGAGTTTCAATAAAAGCATCCAAATCAATAAATTTATAATTCATCTTTTTTGCCAATACACTCCCTATTGTTGATTTTCCGGAAGCCATATAACCTAATAAAAACACTTTCATTTTAGCATGATAAATTGATTATTAAAAACATATGTTTTCTTCTGACAAAAAAACAAAAAAATATCTAAAAAAAGTATTGTTTTATTGATTAAACATTTTATATTTGCACCCTCATTAGAGAAAACAAATGACCAGTTAGCTCAGTTGGTAGAGCATCTCCCTTTTAAGGAGAGGGTCCTGGGTTCGAGCCCCAGACTGGTCACAAAAAAAGTTAAGCAACTGCTTAACTTTTTTTATTTATATTGCTTTATAATTAATGCGCACGTGGCGGAATTGGTAGACGCGCTAGCTTGAGGGGTTAGTGGACATTAGTCCGTGGAAGTTCGAGTCTTCTCGTGCGCACAATCATAGAGTTAGGTATATTTAAGGCTTGACGTTCTCAAGTTTCATTTTTCAAAGTCATAATGCTGACCGTAGCGTCAGTATTCGAGTCAAGACGCTTATTCATGGTCTTGATCAAGACTAAAACGTCTTGATCTTCTCGTGCGCACTTAATAAGTAACTTCAATCTACATCTAATGCTTATCCAATTATTTAAGCAGTTGATCTAATTGACTTCTTACGGTATTACTATTCCAATTTGCAGCGCCTTTTTTATCAATTACAATGTGTCCTGACTTATCAATTAAATAAGTTCTAGGAATACTTCTAGCTTCAAAAAAAGAAGGATATGCTGACAATGGATTGTAAATTTTGATATCGTATCCTTTTTTATCCAAAAACTTATTGATAATTTCAGGTGATTCATCTGACACTAAAAGAAATTCCACCTTATCATTATAATCATGATATAGATCTTGAATGCCTTGAAACTCTGCAATACAGGGTGGGCACCATGTTGCCCAAAGGTTAACAAATACCACCTTGCCTTTTGTATCAATAAAATTAATTTCATCTCCGTTTAGGGCTCTTAAATTCCAATTGCTATCCGTTATCTTTTTTTGATCCTCTTTATCAATCACAGACGGTCCAAATTGCGAAAAAATAGTGTGCAACGCAATTTGTATGGGGTGCCGCGTTGTTGGTATTATGAGTAGCGCAATAACTACCAAAAAAAGCATATTACTACGTTTCGATTTATTTAATTTCATATAAAAC
>JAGSHF010000033.1 GCA_023954685.1 Flavobacteriaceae bacterium
GTATGCCATACCAGTTAAATCACCATCTTTGGTTCTGCCAAAAAAAGCCTCTGGCGTATCTTTGGTGTCCTTTGAGAGTCCAGCAGCTTCCATGGCTTTTGTATTAAACCATGCCGTATGGCCACCCGTTTCATCTTCAATAAATGCAGGTCTATCTGGTATTAGTTTGTCGAGAAATTCTCTTGTTAATGTTTCCGGAGCCATTGCAGGTACTGAAAATCCAGTGCCGATAAACCACGCTAAGTCTTTAGGGTAATTTTCTATTGCCTCTTTGAGCACATTTAAAGTCATTTCTTCAGTGGGTTCATAGAAGGTTCCGGGCAGCGCACAATACACGCGTTTTGGCATTACCAATGCTGGATGAATATGTGGATCACCTAGTCCGGGCATTGCGAATTGACCAGCCAAATCAACTACCTCAGTGTTTGCTCCCACTAATTTTTCAACATCTGTAGAAGATCCCACTTTTATAAATTTCCCATCTTTAATCGCTACGGCTTCTGCCCATGGTTGGGCTTTATTAACCGTGTAAATTTTGCCGTTGGTGTAAATGGTGTCCACTGTTTCTTTTGGTTCTTGTTTGCAAGCAAAAAATGATACGAGTATTAGAACTAATAATAATGTTTTTGTTTTCATATTTTAAAAATAATTTATTTCTGTCATTAATCCTAAATATTATTACTTACTGTGTTGCCCATTCATCAACATCAACTTCAAATTGACCTCCAGATCCGAATACAAAAATGGCTTGGCCTACTGTAGGGATATTCGCTGGAAAATCCAGTTTTTTTTTAATAACAATAAGTTTTTAATTGTTTTCATAATTGAAATTTGAATAGCCGCTTTTTCTAATGATTTTGGTGATTAAGCCATTTTCATTGGTTTAAAGAACAATTGTTGTATTTGCAACGGATCTAATGACTCCGGTTACGGTAATGGTATTGCCTTCATAGACCAAGTTATAATCGTGTAAACTTGAATTTGTGGTTTTGTAAGCAACAAGCCTATTGTCACTATCATATTCCAAAAGATAATTTAAGTTGCCATCGCTATTGGTGATCGTATTTAAATTATTATTGCACCCATAATCAAAAATCCTATTTTGTTCACTATCAAATGTATAATGGTTTTTTTGTTCCAATAATTTGTATGCGTTATACGCAAACTCATAATTTCTAGTCACAGGCAAGACACCTGGGTGGATGGTCGTTAGTTTATTTAATAACCTATCGACGTCTATAACATAGTTATCTCCAACACAGGCGGTGTCTACAGGGTTACTTTTACTACAGGATATGCATAGTGTTGTGCTGAGTACAAAAGCGGAAAAAATTAAGATTGATGATGATTGATTGATTGATTGATGTCTTTCAATTGATTGAATTTATAATTAATTGTTATTCTAGGTTTTTAAAGATCTAAACTGTCCATAGCAGATTTTTCATAACGGCTATCTTCTGCAGGATATCGCAGTATAGCATCGTATGTGCCTTTTTCTTTAGCTAAGGCCCATAACAGGCTTTCTCCAGCAGGGATAATATCAGGTTCTGCTTTGTAAATGGGGTCTTTATATGCCATTTCTGCATCTATAATTTCCCAACCGTTATTTCTAAAATGCTGAACTAAGTCGTCTATAAAAAGCGCAGATGTTAAATTGTGATGAAGTAGCAGGTTGTGATGAATTTGTCTTCCTGTGAGTTGCGTTCCTAAGTTGTTATAATATTGAGCGCGCTCAAAAATGTGCTTTAAATAATAATCTCTATAGCCCGAAATATCGACCTCTGGGTTGTCTTCTAATCGTTTAACTAAGCGCTGATTGACATACCAATCGGAAGCATCGATGGTAACATGACCAATTTTATAATTATTGGCTTTTAAAAATGCCCTGAAGCCATCGCGTTTATCAATGGTATTGCCTTCTTTTAAGTATGGGAACCTAAAAAACTTAGCAAAATTTGAATACACGTTTATTAAGGAATCGTTTTTTAGTAAGTCTTGTTTAAAATGATCTAAGCTTATTTTATCACTATTAAAATAAGAATGTGAATAGGTATGGTTGGCAATTAAATGACCCGAATCATTCCAGCTGCTCATTATATTTTTCCCTACTTGATTGTCTAAATTTTGACCTTTAACGAATAGAATGGACTTGATATGCTCATCCTGAAGTTTATTTAACAACATGAGATTCCATTGATCATTCGTGTAGTTTGGAAAATCACGTGTAAGCCCATCATCAAATGAAAATGAAATTTTTGGTTTTTCAATTTCACTAGACATTCCTGATAACATAAATATTAAAGTAAATACCCCAATCACTATAAAAATGAAGATAAAATTAAGTCGTTTCATAAGGTCTATGGCTTTAGTAATTTGAATTTTTAATGAGGTCAACAATGCGTTGATTGTCTATGTTGTTTTGAACATGTTTAGACTGCTCAAGTAATACAACGTCCTGTAATGATGGGAAAATATGTTTTGCCCGTTTTATCATTTTTTCACCAGGAAACATCAAATCATTTTTAGCAGCAAAAAGAGCCATGGGTGTTGTTATCAATTGGGCTGCAGTGTCTTTAATAATGGGTACAGGCGTAAAATCCATATGGAATTGCAAAAATACTTTAGAGAGAAATTGCGTAGCAAAAGGATCAGGTTCGGTAAAAAGGGCATTCAAAAAACGCTGCACATGTTTGCTATTTTTTGTTTTCATATACCGTTTCATCGGTATAAAAACTTTAATTAACGCTTTTATCGGATTTCCATTAACGATATAAGCGGGAGCGGTCAAGAATACCGCTTTGATGTTGTCTTCCTTATATTCTAACGTTTTTAATATCACTAAGCCACCAAATGAAAACCCAGCTAAGGTGACGTTTTTCAGTTCTAAGGCATCAATAACTTCATGCAGCCATTTGCCATAGTCGTCAGTTTTCATGGAAAGCCGGGTTTCGGCACTTTTATTAGGTTGTGCCAAAACATCTACGGCAAATACTTGAAAATGCGATTCTAAACCAGCGTAAGTTTCTAGTGCAATAGGAGCACAGCCGTTAGAGCCGTGTATCAGCAGTATCGGTGGTTTTGAGGCATCAGTGGTCATAATAACATTGGTATTACCATAAGTGGTACCAATGTGTTTACTATAGCTCTCTATATGTAGAGCATTTAGTTTCTGGTGATAAAGGTCCATCAGTGCCTTCTTCCCAGTTTGGGATTTGAAAAGTGATTTCATGATTGATTTGATTTGATTGATGTTGTTGGCATTTACCTCAAATGGTATGCCAATAGCTTATTTATAGCATGTATTTTTATGGGGTTTGAAACGATGTACTATAAATCACTGGCATTTGCCCTTTCCATGTTTGCCACAGTTGATCGTCTGTCAATAAGCAAGACATAAAATGCCCCACATTTATACGGCTCACTTTCCCTGCATTAAATATGGCACTTCTTGTGGGTGACGGGTGAATCTCATATGCGCTAACGTTATCTTCATTAATTAAACCATCTGGTCTCACAGCTACCCATTCAATACTACTGTTATTTTTACCAATTTGCGTGCGCAAATAATCCGCTGCGTTTTCATTATCTACATGTGGCGGTAGGAGTAAACGCAGGAGTCCGATGACACATTTTTGAGCCAAGGAAATAGGTTCATCCAAATCGCGATTTCTATTCCCTGTGGTGTTCATTAATAAGAATTTTACAGGGTGTACTGGTTTATTGACGTTTATGGCATGACATAAGCGACGCGTGGCATCGGTAACAAGCATTCTAGGTTGCCCATAAATACCCTTCCAATTGAGGTTATGCCCTAAACAGGACGCTACTGCATCACAATTAGAAACCAATTCTGCCAATGCAGCGTCATTTAAATCTAAAAGGCTAGCAACATGAATTTTTAGCTTATCATTAAGTATCCATGATTGTGGCAAATGTTCTTGAGATCGCACAACGACTTTAACGTCATGTTGTTCAATTAAAAGCTGATTTACCAATTGTCTTCCAGTTGCGCCACTGGCACCTACTACTAAAATTGTCATGTGCTTTATGCTTTAGGACTTATATTACTCAAATATGACGACCAATAATAGAAATTGTTACGGCTATTTTTAAATAAAAAATAGGCGCTGAAACCAAATCATGAGGAAGTCATGGTTGTTCTATTTGCTTTGCTTTTTTTTGATAAACTCATCACTTCTTTTAAGTTGTTCTTCTAAATCCCATTCAAAATCAAATCGACTTTTTAGATGCTCAGCAATAGTGCCCAATCCTATGGCCGCTCTTCTTTTATCAATATTTTCAGGATCAAAAACGGGCCAAACATTAAAACTTTTACTTTCAGGATAATACTTCATTTGCCCACCGTAAATTTGTAAGTCTCCATTATCTGTTGCTATACGATCCTCCGATCTTACCAAAAAGCGCGGTTCTAGTTTTTTGTCCAACACCGCTTGACGCATCATGGGCAAGTATTTTACTCTAACGTCGTACTCTGAATGCTGGAGTACATTACAAATGGTCCAGTTGCCATTTTCACCAATCATAGCTTCAGTAGGCCAACCATGAGTATCCAAAATCTTAGTGACTTTAGCTTCATTGATGCTATGATTTTTCTCATAAATCGCTTGGTATGTGGCGTATTGTTCAGAATCCGAACCATAAATCTCCATTAAAGAATCTCGCATCCGTATTGGGGTTTGTTCCGTTGCCCAAATGGTATCTAAAACAGCAATCAAATTGTCTTGTTGTACCGCGGGTGCGGTGGTGATTGTGGTTTCTGACTTGGGCTGTTTTACACAAGACAATGTCAATAATAATATGATACAAGTTATGTATTTCATAGATGTTTAGGATTATAGTTTTTCAAGAATATAAATTGAAGCATAGATTACCTCATTTTTGATACCAAATAAAGCACACCTGCTCTAATCACTTTATAAGCTATTGCAAATAAGATGATGAATATGATGCCAAACGCTACGGGTAGAATGCCACCAAAAGTGTAGGTCATACCAACGATGAATCCAAGAAGAAACTCGGCTTTAAAAAGTGGAATAAAAAAGGAAAGTAGCATTGCCACCATGAGTAAATAGCTTGGCACCTCTGAGCCTATACTGAAAAAATAAGAGATAAGGACGCCAAATACTACTGCAGCTAAAAAATTATAAATGGTAGTGCTGAGTTTGTTGCTAGGAGAGGAGTCGTTATTGACGCGTTTTGCGATTCTTAAAAGAAGGAACCAGGTGATTACAGGCACTACAATACCGCCCCACCAATTGGATATGGTAGGCAAATCTTTATTGTCTAAAATATGATGGCTGGGCACGCCATCGTTAAAGTAATTCCAAATTAAATTGGCCCAAATAAGTACAGCTATAATTACGGTAAATACGATGCGATGTTTTAAAGTGATGCTTTGGTGTAAACTCATATCATTTATGTTTTAAGCAAACGATTAATAACGGTTGTGATGCTATTGATTAATAAATTTTAATCCATCATAAAGCCCTCTTAAAGGCACCGTACGGTGGTTTTCATCTTCAAACGTTTTTATTTTTATGTTTGCTTTTTTATCAGATTTCGATCCTAATAAATTATAAAAGCGATCATGCTTTTTTTTGTTTTTTTCGTAGCGGCTTTCTACTTGATTGGCAGTCGCAATAAATAGTTTTTTATGGAATACTGCTGGGGTAATAGCGCCTACTTTAGCAGTCATCATAGGGTCATCCCACCATAAACTAGGATCTATAGCAATGTAGGCATCAAATATGCTATCTGCATCCATGTAAGCATTTACGGTCAATAGCCCTCCTAAAGAATGACCTATAAGGGTTCTAGTGGGTTCGGTTCTATAGTTTTTATCAATATAGGGGATGAGTTCTGTTTCTATAAAATTCAAAAAATCTCTTCCGCCGCCCATGGTGTTTTCCCGTTTGGTTTTTATCTTGGTAACGGTTAGGTCACGTTCTCTATCTACATTTTCAACAGCTATGATAATAGTTTCTGGCATAAGATAATTTCTAATGCGACTAGAACTCAAAAAATGTACGACGCCCGCTGCTGTTTTAAAATGGACGTAGCCGTCCAATAGTAGGATTATGGGATAGGTTGTATCCGCACTAGTAGAGTCATGATAAGAATCAGGAAGACTAATAAAACCAGTTCGTTCTTCATTTAGTATCGTGGAGTTAATAGCAAACCTGCTTTCTGTTAACATATCGGTTTCATTCTGACTAATAATGGATTGAAGTCCAAAAAGAAGGGCAAAGAGGGAAATGATGGTATGTTTCATGTTTTATATGTTCTAAGTTGATGATGTGTTTATTTCAAAGAAGCCTTATTGTAAATTACCGGCATTTGTCCTTGCCACGTGTTCCATAAACTTGTATCCGTAATTAAATTGGCCATAAAGTGACCAACATTAATACGGCTGGTTTTTCCAGCATCAAAAATAGCACTTCTAATTGGTGACGGGTGTATTTCGTATGCGGTGACGTTTTCTTCGTTAGAAAGGTTATCCGGTCTAACCGCAGCCCATTCAATATTTGGGTTGTTTTGTCCAACTTGTGTTCGTAAATAATCAACGGCGTTTTCATTATCTACATGAGGAGGCAATAGTAAACGTAACAAGCCAATAACGCCTTTTTGACCAAAGGAAATAGGTTCGTTCAAATCACGATTACGATTTCCTGTCGTGTTCATCAAAATGTATTTGATTGTATGTTTAGAATTATTAGCTTTTATGGCATTACAAAGTCGACGTGTGGCATCAGTAACGAGTTTTCTGGGTTGGCCGTAAACACCTTTCCATGTTAAATTATAACCAAGACAGGACGCCACTGCTTGACAATCTTTAACCTGTTCTTCCATGTCACGATCACTTAATTCTAACAAGCTCGCAGTGACGATTTGCAGATTATTATTGGTTTTCCATGATGCTGGTAATTTTTCAGGAGACCTAACGATAACTTTTAAATTTTGCTTCTGTATTAATAATTGTTCTACGAACCGTCTTCCTGTTGCACCACTTGCGCCTACTACTAAAGTTGTCATATGCTTTTCAATTTAATGGAATTAATTGTATGTGGTATTTAATTCTTGAAATTCGGATGTTGACACCGTTGGTATGCTTTGACCATTCCTAATTTTAATACAAGTTAAATCAGGATTCCTTTCTATTTTCAAATTTATTTTACTATGGTTCAAAATGGTTTTATTTATGTATTAAACTTTTGATTTTAAACTTTCGTCTAAGTTATCAAACTTAGAAAGTTATAGCTTTCATTTTTAAAGTGTATGATAAATGATTACTATATGAAGACGAATAGCAACCAAAAAGCTATGAATAAGAATTAGTATCAATACGTCTCAAAGATTAGAGCCTCTATGTATTCATTTACAAATTCGCCACCAGCTCTATGAAATACCATTCTGTTTTCAGAGAGTTCGGCTAGTGCAAAGTATCTAATTGAAACTCCTCCGGCCGTTTGGTCTTCATTGGCGAAACCTCTTGAAAACCTTAAGTAAATGGTTTCACCTAGCCATGAATCCATAAGGATGAGTTCACCGTCAAAAATCTCGATATCGGCAGTAAAAATACCATCATCATTTGTGCCAAAACAACGAGCTTCCCCTAAGTCCACACTAAATAGATTTTCAGAGCTATAAAAAGTATAAACATCATCTTCTAAACAAGATAACTCGATTTCTAAATGATAACTTGGATCATAATAAGTATTAATAAAATTTGTTATTCGCCATGATTTTTCTGAGCTTCCGTGTATTGTAAGAAGGTCAGCTTCAGTGAATAGCGGGATCCTTGTTTTTCCAAGAGGCTCATCATCTGAACTACAGTGCGTTAAAGTTAGAACAACAATAAGTCCAAAAAATAGTTTAGTAATTTGATTGTGATTTTTCATTTGATTGATTTGATTGAATGATTTTTTGATTTGAACCTTAAATCAATTATTATGCCATTTCCATTGTATTCAAAGCCTTTGTGATAGTAAATTGTTAAGTTATTAGACGTCATAATATTAAACTTTTATTATTGCCTAGTCGAGTTATTTGTTTTAAGACTGTTCCTATTAAAATATGTTACAATCTTTATAATAATTTTACGAATCTCAATCAGTCATAATATTCAAAAGGACTTCGATGTCATATTTCTTCCTTTTAAAATAAATAGGCCTATAAATATTGCCGTCAAAACACCTATGATCCCCGAGGCCCTAATTTTGAAATAATTTGGAAGACCTTTGACGCTTACCAAAATACCGCCTGCGATAATAGTTTCTAGTACGAGTTTTAGTTTGTTGTTGGTTATTTTGTTGGTGTTCAGTTTATTTTTGATTTTTGATTGGTGTGGTAATGTCATTAATGACATTACCAGTATGTAACGTTGTTTTATTCTCTATGAGCATGATATGGCATTCCGCTTTTGAACTGACGCGATGAGTAATACCGCCTTTCACAATAAACAAATCACCTTCTTTCATTTTAAAGGGCTCTTGATTTTCAATTTCAAAAAGGAGTTCGCCTTTAATGATATAAAATAATTCATCTTCAGTCTCATGGGTATGCCATGGCACTTTATCACCCTTTATTTTAGCCAGTTTTATATAAACATCGTTAACTTCACCAATAATTTTTGGACTAAAATAATCTGAAATACCTGTAAGTTTTTGAGTTAAATTCATGTTAGAGACTATGGGATAAAGGTTAATTGTAATTTGTGCTGGAGTTCTTCCCTATTAATTTTTCTAATCACAAAAAGCCCAACAATAAAAAGTGGTAGAAATAGTACTAGCGGGGCAAGGGCAGCGCCCAAATCATCAGACGAAGCACCGTAGGTTGTGGCGTTGCTAATACTTGGCAGTGTTTGTAATGAAAGGAAGAAATTAATAAGTCCGTGAGTTATGGCAATCGGTATTAATTTGTTGGTTTTAAGTACTAAAACACCAAAATAAAAGCCAATAAAAGTGGCAAATACAACTTGAATTATTACTGGAAGTATTTGATCACTATTTCCGAGGTTTACGAGATGAAAAAGCCCAAAGCATAATGCCGGAACAAACACCCCTAAGAATAGACCTCGTTTATGATTCATATATTTTTTTAAAAATAAAGATTGTAGCAAACCCCTAAATATAAATTCCTCAGCAAAACCAACAGCCAAACAGCCAAGGAATAAAATAAATACATTAGTGATTTTAATGTCGGATAAGTCTTTATTGATAACCGTTAATAACCCTATGATTAATAAGTAAATAGGTATAAGATTTAAATATTTGAATTCCCATTTATATGTTGAAGATAGTCCCGTAATAGTAAATAAGTTGAGTTTTTTAATAATGCTATACCCGAGAACAAATAGGGAACCCATTTTAATAGATAGCCCTATATACTCTGATTCAAACTTAGAGAATTTATTTAAACTAAGAATATCTTCTAATGGTAATAACATTACAAATCCAATTGTACTTAGCATTACAATTGCAAATAGAAAAGGAGACATGTTTTTTATTAAGCTCATAGTTTCATATTTAATCTTTTGGTAATAAAATTTTGTTCAAATTTAGGGTATTAGTATATTTGTGTCAAGTACATACAATTTAGTATACTACTTACTAAAAAGTTACTATTATTGATAATCAGTGATTTACAAATTAAAAATAAATGAAAAAAAATAGAGAAGAGGCCTATTGTATTGTAGATTATGCCTTTAAAAGAGTTGGGGGAAAATATAAGGGGCGTATTTTATGGGTGCTTAAAGATGGGTTTATGAGATATGGTGAATTAAAAAGAGCGATTGTTGGGATTACGCCAAAAATGCTCACCCAGACTTTAAGAGAATTAGAAGAAGATGAATTAGTTTCAAGAAAAGTATATTTAGAAGTGCCACCTCGCGTTGAATACGCACTAACTGAAACAGGAACGGAGTTGATTCCGGCTATAAGACAATTAAGAAGCTGGGCTGAAAAACAAATGAAAGGCGAATAATTAGAAATAGGTATTTTTGATGTGTTTTGAATTACCCTTTGTAAGTATTGCAACCCAAAACGCGCTGTGTTTTAATGAGTTTTTCGTTTTTGAACTTCGCAAAGTGTTTTCGCCTTAGCATTATGGAAGAAGGCCATTAAAGAAAAATTATAAAATAAATGAAACTAATATCGATAATCACTAATTAAACTCAAGTTACTTTAAGTGTATTCATTGTGATGTCTATTTTTATGTTATGAGAATATTTTAGTGGCGGCGTAATTAGCCATAATCTGCTAGCTCGAGAGGATCTACCAGCAATCTCCAATTGGTAGGGTTTATTAACTGTACCACTATTATACTGGATTGGAATTTCCTAAATAAATCGACGAGAAAAGAACGTTCAGAAATCAGAATCTAGAAATTATAAAGCCGAAGTTCTTAACCGGTTTATATTAGGCTTAGTATTTGGTGTTTTAATGTCATTGTTATGGGAATTTGGTTTTGCAAACGTCCTACAATATCTCATACTTGTACCAATTCTTATTGCTTTTTTTAAACCTGTTCACCTTCCTGAATATTTAATGGGATTTGTACTAGGAATGGTTTTTACTTTTGGAGAAATATTACCTGTTCTGATTGGTGCTATCTTATTAGGAATTTGTTTTCTTATTAATACAATATTAAGAGTTTTGAGAAATTTAGTGACTTCGAAACCTAAATAGTACTGCATAAAAAAGCCTTTGAATTATTTGTTCAAAGGCTTTTTTATATGATTTAGTTATCCCACATTTCTTTATCAATTTGCCAAAATAACGCATCAAAGGCATACGGGTGATTTACAAAAATGATAATGGCCCGTTTTTTAGTAGGTTCAATGATCGAAATTGTTCTAACACCAGTATCCCCAACGCCATGTTAATAATACAAATTGTTGTTGATGGCTTTAATAAACCAAGTATAATAGCCCAAATGAGGCGTGTTGACTTTTGGGGTAATCAAGTTTTTAGTTTCGTTTTTTAGAATGAAGTTATTGTTATCGGCATTCAAATATCTAGCTATTAAGGTTGAATAATCAGTAATAGAAGTTCTTAATTGCCCACCTGGATAATCGGTATATCCATAATGACCTTTAAAAACAAATGCCTTTGATTCGCTTTTAATATAGGTTTTGGCCACTAAACTAGAATCTAAATGTTTTAAATACCAACTGGTGCTATTGATTTTCATTGGTTTAAATATGTATTGTTGGCAGAACTCCTCATAAGGCATTCCTGTTACCTGTTCTAAAATATATCCAAGCAATGCGATACCTGTATTAGAGTATTTAAGGTTTAATTTATGATGAGGCGTATTATCATAATGACACTCTTTATAAAGGCTACCACTAGGAACCAAATAATCTTTTAAATAATCTAATCCTAGTATTGGATCACCTTTTGGAATACTCCAATGTGGGCCATAAAATTTGCCATCATCATTAATACCGCTTCTATGGTTTAATAAAAGTTCAACGGTGATAATTTCATTTGTAAAATGTGGATTTACTACTGAAAAAGGTAAGTAGTCATTAATGTCAGTTTTAAGTTGAGTTTTCCTATTTCCACCAATTTGAACACGGCTATATTGGTTACTGTTTTAGAAACTGATGCAATATGAAAAGGCGTGTTTATAGTTACTTTTACTGACTTAATTATATCTCTTAATCCGCTAGCATTAATATGAACAGTCTTACCTGAATCGATAACGACTACGGCCAAAGCTAGTACTTTACCAGCATTAATATCGGCGTCAACTAAGGCAAGGATTCATATAAATTGTTTAAATTTCTGTTAATCAAAAACAGTAGTTATTAATATTTTGTAACTTCGTACTCATGTTTAAGCAAGTAATGCATAAAATATCATCCATTGTAATGGCTTTTGTAGTCTTATTTTCTACAATGTCATTTACCGTTGACATGCATTATTGTGGAGGCGTTTTAGTGGATACTGCCATCTTTCACAAGGTGAAATCTTGTGGGATGGACATGCAGAAACCTTCAACTGAAGGTTGTTCTAAAGTGAAGAAAAACTGTTGCAGTGATGAACAAATCGTGTTAGATAGTCAAGACGAATTACAGCTTAATATTGATAAAATCACACTTGAACAGCGCGTATTTATTGCGTCATTTGTTTACTCTTACATTACCCTTTTTGAAGGTTTAGATACGGACATTTCTTTATTCGAAGAATACGATCCACCTGTCGTCATAAGGCAGCTCTACAAGATTGACGAGACCTATTTAATTTGATTTTTAAACTTTAGTTTACGTTGTCCAATAACGGCATGTTATTAGGATGATTTGTTGTATGTGGTGTTTTCTTAACACCAAAGTCTAACTGTTTAATATTCAATACAAATGCTAAATAAAAGCATAAAATTTTTAATAGAAAACAAGCTTGTTGCAGTCTTATTGCTCGCCCTTTTTATAGGATGGGGAATCGTTAATGCACCATTTAATTGGGATATAGGATTCTTGCCAAGAGATCCAGTAGCAGTAGATGCTATTCCTGATATTGGAGAGAATCAACAGATTGTATTCACCAAATGGGAAGGTCGTTCGCCTCAAGATATTGAAGATCAAATTTCATACCCTTTAACAACGTCTTTGCTGGGCATTCCAGGCGTAAAAACCATCCGCAGTTCATCAATGTTTGGCTTTTCAAGCATCTATGTCATTTTTGAAGAAGATGTAGAGTTTTATTGGAGCCGAAGTCGTATTCTTGAGAAGTTAAATTCATTACCAAGTGGGTTACTTCCTGAAGGTGTTAACCCTGCCTTGGGTCCTGATGCCACAGGTTTGGGGCAAATATTCTGGTATACCTTAGAAGGCCGCGATGAGCATGGAAAGGTAACTGGTGGTTGGGACTTGCAAGAGCTTCGTAGTATTCAAGATTACTATGTAAAATATGCCCTGTCATCAGCAAATGGTGTGTCAGAGGTAGCTTCTATTGGAGGCTATGTTCAGGAGTATCAAGTTGATGTGAACCCTGAACTAATGCGTCAATATAATATTGGATTACAAGATGTTGTCAAGGCCGTTAAAGAGAGTAATAAGGATATTGGTGCTCAAACATTAGAAATTAATCAAGCTGAATATTTAGTTCGTGGCTTAGGGTATATAAAATCTATTTCCGATTTAGAGAATGCCGTAGTCGCATCCAAAAATTATACATCAATCAAAGTTAAGGACATTGGTAAAGTGTCATTGGGGCCAGCAGCTAGAAGAGGAATATTAGATAAAGAAGGTGCCGAGGTTGTTGGTGCCGTTGTCGTAGCGCGCTATGGTGCAAACCCGATGGAAGTCATTAACAACGTTAAAGAGAAAATAAATGAATTGAGTCCAGGCTTGCCTTCAAAAGTATTAAGTGATGGTAGAACCTCTCAAGTTACCATAGTGCCTTTTTATGATAGAACAGAACTCATTCATGAAACATTAGATACGCTCAATGAAGCTTTAACTCTAGAAATATTAATAACCATTTTGGTAATTATTATCATGGTGTTTAATTTAAGGGCTTCAATTTTAATATCTGGACTGTTACCAGTTGCTGTTTTAATGGTCTTTATTGCCATGAAATTCTTCGGAATAGATGCTAATATAGTAGCATTATCAGGAATTGCTATTGCCATTGGTACAATGGTTGATGTGGGCGTTATACTTTCAGAAAATATTATCAGGCATCTGGATGAAGATGGCAATAAACGCCCAATAAATACGGTGGTTTATAATGCAACAGCAGAAGTGTCTGGAGCCATAGTCACTGCGGTAATGACTACCATTATTAGTTTTATTCCTGTTTTCACCATGATTGGAGCCGAGGGGAAGTTATTTAGACCATTAGCGTTTACAAAAACCTTTGCACTAACAGCTTCAATTATTGTCGCTTTATTTTTAATACCACCATTTGCAGCGTATATCTTTAAAAAGAAAAGCATTAAGAAAAACTTTCGATATGTATTACATGGTGTTGCAATCGTTTTGGGCTTGGTGGCAATAGCATTTGGGTATTGGTTAGGACTGGTATTGATAGCATATGGTGTTGTTGCCATTTTAAAAACACAGGAGTACGTCAATGAAAAACAAGCTAATCTCATCAATATTATTGTATCTGCTTCGGCAATAGTATTTCTTTTAGCTCAATATTGGAGACCTTTAGGCGTTGACAAAAGCATTTTCTGGAACCTCATTTTTGTTGGCGTTATATGCTTTGGATTGTTAGGTGTTTTTGCACTATTCATGAAGCATTATACACGTCTATTGCAATGGGCTTTAGCGCATAAAGTATTCTTTTTATCAATACCAATGCTTATTGTCATCGTTGGGTTTTTGGTGATGGAAAATACAGGAAAGGAGTTCATGCCGTCTTTAAATGAAGGCTCATTTCTTTTAATGCCAATCTCAATGCCACATTCTGGTGTTGAAGAGAACAAACGTGTATTACAACAATTGGATATGGCGGTGGCCAGCCTCCCTGAAATAAAAACGGTGGTAGGCAAAGCTGGACGAACAGAATCAGCCTTAGACCCAGCGCCTTTATCAATGTATGAAAATGTCATTCAGTATAAATCTGAATACATGAGGAATGACCATGGAAAACGTCAGCGTTATAAAGTAAATACTGATGGCTGGTTTGAATTAAAAGATGGTCGATTTATTGCAAACCCCAACCATACAGATAACACAGTTTTATTAAATTCTACGATAAGCAGAGATCAATTAATAGAAGATGATGACGGCGCGTTTTATCGAAATTGGAGACCAGAAATAAAGACACCCAATGATATTTGGAATGAGATTGTAAGGGTTACCAAATTACCTGGCGTGACTTCAGCGCCTAAGTTACAGCCTATTGAAACACGATTGGTGATGCTGCAAACAGGCATGAGAGCACCAATGGGGATCAAAGTAAAAGGACAAGATTTAAAACAAATTGAGGACTTTGGTGTACAATTAGAAGGAATTCTTAAACAAGCCGAGGGTGTTAAAAGAGAAGCGGTTTTTGCTGATCGTATTGTTGGAAAACCTTATTTATTAATCGATATAGATCGGGAGAAAATTGCACGCTATGGGGTAAGTGTTGAAGAGGTACAAAATGTACTAAAAGTGGCAATAGGAGGTATGGTATTAACACAAACGGTGGAAGGCAGAGAGCGTTATGGTGTGCGCGTGCGCTATCCTAGAGAGTTACTAGCAAACCCAACCGATTTAGAGCAGATTTATATACCAGTTAACAACGGAAGCCCGGTACCTTTGAGTGAATTAGCGACCATACGTTACGAACAGGGACCGCAAGTCATAAAAAGTGAAGACACCTTTTTGATAGGCTATGTACTCTTTGATAAATTAGATGGTTTTGCAGAAGTTAGCGTCGTTGAAAATGCACAGGCCTTAATTCAACAAAAAATTGATTCAGGAGAATTAATCGTACCAAAAGGAATTAATTACCAATTTACGGGAACCTATGAGAATCAGTTAAGGGCTGAAAAAACCTTATCTGTAGTCGTGCCATTAGCGTTGATCATCATCTTTTTTATTTTATATTTTCAATTCCGTTCAGTATCAACGTCATTAATGGTCTTTACAGGTATTGCAGTGGCATTTGCAGGTGGTTTTATCATGATATGGTTATATGGCCAAGATTGGTTCTTAAACTTCAACTTCTTTGGTGAAAATCTACGAGCGTTATTTCAGATGCATACTATCAATTTAAGTGTTGCCGTTTGGGTTGGTTTTATTGCTTTATTTGGAATAGCAACAGATGATGGCGTCATTATGGCCACTTATTTAAAGCAAACTTTTGATAGAAATAAACCAAAAACAAGGGCCCAAATAAGAACCTCTATTGTGGAAGCTGGTAAAAAGCGAATTAGACCCTGCTTAATGACAACCGCGACTACCATATTGGCCTTATTACCTATACTTACATCAACAGGACGAGGTAGTGATATTATGATCCCCATGGCAATTCCAAGTTTTGGAGGCATGCTCATCGCCTTAATCACATTGTTTGTGGTTCCAGTATTATATTGCTGGAAGGCAGAATTACAACTTAAAAAAGTAACAAAATGAAACGAATAGTTATACTACTTTTTAGTTTTTTAGCATATGGTTTTTCTAATGCTCAACAATTAAACACGTTAATTGATCAGGCATTAATGAATAGTCCAGAAATTCAAAAGTTTGAATTGCAATACCGTATTGCTTCAGAGAAAGTTAACCAGGTCAATACGATTCCTAATACAGAATTTGGCGTTGGGTATTTTGTAAGCGAACCAGAAACAAGAACAGGAGCACAGCGTTTCAAGGTATCGGCTAAACAAATGATGCCTTGGTTTGGTAATATCACAGCAAGAGAGCACTATGTGAGCGCATTAGCTGAAGCCAATTATGAAGATATTGTTATTGCCAAAAGAAAACTAATCGCTTCTGTATCACAATCCTATTATAAGCTTTACACTAATAAGGCAAAAGACGCTGTGTTATTAAAAAACATAAAATTACTTGAAACTTATGAAACGTTGGCGTTAACGGCTGTTGAAGTCGGTAATGCGTCGGCTGTAGACGTATTGAGATTGCAAATACGGCAAAATGAAATGCAACACTTATTAGACGTTTTGAGGCAGCAATATTTAGCAGAACAAACCAATTTTAATACACTCTTAAACCAGAATAAAGACGTTAAAATCAATGTTGTAAATGCACTGAGTATGCCTTCCGAAGATTTTGAGGTTACCCCTGCAGATTTAGCCTTACATCCGGAACTCTTAAAATATGACAAACTCTATCATTCTGTAGAACAATCAGAATTATTAAGCCAAAAAGAAAGCAGTCCTATGATTGGTTTTGGATTGGATTATATTAATGTTGAAAAGCGTCCAGATATGGAATTTAACGATAATGGAAAAGATATCATTATGCCTATGGTGTCCCTTTCTATTCCAATATTCAACAAAAAATACAATTCTCAAACCATACAAAACGAGTTGCAGCAAGAGGCAATTACGGTACAAAAACAAGAGCGTTTAAATGTATTGGAAGCACGCTTAGATAAGGCAGTAAAGGATAGGGTTTCTGCAAGAATCAGTTATACAACTCAAGTTAAAAATTTAAAACAAGCCAGAAATGCTGAAGCGATTCTAACCAAAAACTACGAATCAGGCACCATTAATTTTAAGGATGTATTGGATATTCAAGAGTTGCAACTCAAGTTTGAAATAAATCAAATAGAATCTGTCAAAAATTATTATGTACAATCAACAATCATTAATTACTTAACACAGCAATAATGAAGCATAGGTATCACATACATGGAATGACCTGCAACGGTTGTCGTGGTCACGTTGAAGCAACACTATCAAAAGTAGAAGGTGTGTCTAAGGCTATTGTAGATTTAGAGAAGGCAGAAGCCATTCTTGAAATGGCATCTCATGTGCCAATTAAACACTTCCAAGATGCCTTAAAAAATGATGGTGGTAGATATAGTATTCATGAACTTGATGAACGGCATCAAATTAAAGACCAAAAAGAAAAACAACCAGAAGGAGAAGGTGCAGGTGTGTTTTATTGCCCAATGCATTGCGAAGGTGATAAAACTTATGACAAACTTGGCGATTGTCCTGTCTGCGGTATGGACCTCATTGAAGAACGACGTTTAACTGCTAAAACCCTCCAATTTACTTGCCCAATGCATCCGGAGGTTATTCAGGATGAACCGGGTTCTTGTTCTATTTGCGGAATGGATTTAGTGCCATTAGAAGCTGATATTTCAGAAGAAGATAAAGCCTACAAAAAGCTATTAAAGAAGTTTTGGATTGCCATAGCATTTACAGTTCCAATATTTATAATAGCAATGTCTGAGATGTTAAGCAATAACCCTTTGTATCATATTTTAGAACAAAAACAATGGAATTATATACAGTTTGCCCTTTCCATTCCTGTGGTGTTTTATGCAACTTGGATGTTCTTTAAACGCGCTTGGACTTCCATAAAAACCATGAACCTTAACATGTTCACCCTTATTGGTATTGGTTCAGGTATTGCCTGGGTTTTTAGTGTATTTGCCATGCTGTTTCCAGACGTGTTTCCTCAAGATTTTAAAACTGCCGATGGTAATGTGTTTGTGTATTTTGAAGCAACAACAGTTATTCTCACATTAGTGCTCTTAGGCCAATTATTAGAAGCCAGAGCACATAGTCAAACTAGCGGAGCCATAAAAGCATTATTAAAATTAGTGCCTTCCACAGCAACATTAATAACGGATGGAGAAGATAAAGTCATTGCTATTGATAAGATAATACAAGGTAATTTACTGCGTGTAAAACCTGGTGAGAAAATTCCTGTAGATGGTCGTATTGTAGAAGGGTATAGTAGTATTGATGAGTCCATGATTACAGGAGAACCTATTCCTGTAGATAAGCAAATTGATGATAGTGTAAGCTCAGGAACCATTAATGGAACACGGTCATTTGTTATGAAAGCTGAAAAAGTAGGTTCAGAAACCTTACTTGCTCAAATTATTCATATGGTAAATACGGCAAGTCGCTCTAAAGCACCTATTCAAAAGTTAGCAGATAGAATAGCAAAATACTTTGTGCCTTTGGTATTAGTAGTGTCTGTTATAACATTCACAGTTTGGGCGATGTTTGGTCCTGAACCTGCTTATGTATTTGCCTTTGTAAATGGCATTGCTGTATTAATTATAGCCTGTCCTTGTGCCTTGGGATTAGCCACACCAATGTCCGTTATGGTCGGTGTTGGTAGAGGTGCGCAATCTGGTGTGTTAATAAAAAATGCAGAGGCCTTAGAGCTCATGAATAGTATAGACACATTAATTGTAGATAAAACAGGAACCATAACCGAAGGAAAACCATCGGTTGAAAAGGTCATCGCGATAAATGACTCCGACAACGATATACTACTTCAATACATCACTTCTTTAAACCAATATAGCGAACATCCTTTGGCAGAAGCCATCGTTCATTATGGGAAATCAAAAAAGGTGACCATCACTAAAGTAAATGATTTTGAAGCTTTTGTAGGGATGGGCGTTATAGGTACCATAGACACCCATAGAGTGGCGTTAGGTAATGCTAAATTATTAGAGCAATTGGTTATTCCCGTTTCTGATAGCTTGGCAAGTAAAGTTACGGCGGAGCAAGAGCAAGGTAAAACGGTATCATACATCATAGTGAATAATGAAGCAGTAGGTTATGTTACTATTTTTGATGCCATTAAAAAAACAAGTCAAAACGCCATTAAAGAACTGCAAGCTCATGGAATTGAGGTTATCATGTTAACAGGAGATAATAATAACACAGCCAATGCCTTGGCAGAGCAGTTAGATCTTTCATATTATAAAGCCGAATGCCTTCCAGAAGATAAACTCATTGAAATAATGATATTGCAGCAGCAAGGCAGAAAAGTGGCTATGGCAGGAGATGGCATTAATGACGCACCCGCTTTAGCTAAAGCTGATGTTGGTATTGCTATGGGTACTGGAACAGATGTTGCTATTGAGAGTGCTTCAATAACATTGGTTAAAGGGGATTTACAGGGCATAGTAAAAGCAAAGAAATTAAGCCGTGCCGTGGTTAGAAACATAAAGCAGAATCTATTTTTTGCTTTTGTGTATAATGTGCTAGGCGTACCTCTAGCCGCGGGGATTTTATATCCAATATTTGGGCTATTACTCTCACCAATGATTGCGGCATTAGCAATGAGTTTTAGTTCCGTATCAGTGATAGCAAATGCATTAAGATTAAGAAATATAAACATATCATAACATGAAAAAATATATAATTTACACAGGAATATTAGGCGTGGGATTACTTTTAGGATGGCTACTGTTTGGTGGATCAGCAACAGAGACCGCACAACATGATCATGATGAGGTGGCAGAAACAAATAAAATGTGGACCTGCTCCATGCACCCTCAAATCATGCAACTAGAATCTGGCGATTGTCCTATCTGTGGTATGGATTTAATTCCGGCTGAAATTGGAGCTGATGGTTTGGCAGTAGATCAATTTAAATTAACAAAAAACGCCATGGCTTTAGCCAATATTCAAACCTCGGTCGTTGGTGGTTCTGAAACGGAAGCTAAAGGCTCAAAGCTTTCGGGAAAAATTGTAGAAAATGAAAATGAAAATAAGGTACAGGTGAGTCATTTTTCTGGTCGAATAGAAGACTTGCACGTATCTACAACAGGTGAAGAAATCAAGAAAGGGCAGCTCATAGCAACTATTTATTCACCTGAATTATTTGCCGCGCAACAGGAACTCATTATAACGGCATCCTTAAAACAACAGCAACCAGAGCTTTATCAGGCCGTATATAATAAACTAAAAATAAAGAAACTTACGGATAAACAAATTTCGGCTATAGAGCAATCGGGTGTGGCAATTCAAAATTTCCCCATTTATGCATCATATTCCGGAACGGTTACAGAAAAGATGGTAGAAGAAGGGGACCATATTGCACTGGGGCAACCTTTATTTAAGTTTGCTAATTTAAGTACGGTTTGGGCTAATTTTGATGTGTATGAAAATCAAATCGATTTATTTAAAAAAGGACAGGCCATTATAATTACAACAAATGCCAATCCAAATCAGGAAATTAAAGCTAAGGTAGATTTTATTGATCCAGTTCTAGATTTACAAACACGAACGGTGAATTTAAGAGTTGTTCTTAACAATACAGATAATTCATATAAACCTGGGATGTTTGTTGAAGGCATAATTCAAGGCGCATTAACAAGCAATGGATCTACATTAAGCATTCCATCTTCTGCTATTCTTTGGACAGGAAAACGCTCTGTAGTTTATCTTAAAGTCAATGCCAACGCACCTGTATTTGAAATGAAAGAAGTCAC
>JAGSHF010000068.1 GCA_023954685.1 Flavobacteriaceae bacterium
ATGAATTCTAACTTGTCGTTATCAGCATAAAACAACGCTTTTCTTCCTTTTTCGCCTTTGTACTTAAATGCGAAATAATGTAATAGAAATTGTGTAATGGTCTGTACAATGAAAATGATAACAAATGAAATAATCATTAAGTTATCAATCTTAGGACCGTGCTCTGATGCCGAATTAGACGTCAATGGCAAATCACCCCATAATACAAAACACACTATTGTGATGATGTAAATAAAGGCTAAGAATCCCATCATTAAGTAACCATTCAAACGGTTATCACTATCGTTGGCAATCTCTGAACTCTCTGCATTTGCATTGGCCAAATCAAAGATTTTAACCATTTGCCAAATTGCAACTGTAATAAATACTAAAACTAATATTGTTAATAAAGCAGTCATTTTTGTCTTTCGTCTTTATTTGTTTTTACTTAATAATGGAAATGTTCACTTTCCTTAATAAATGGATTTCCTTTTGCTAATAGCGGTTGTTTTGATAAAGCATAAAATACAACCAACATGAACAACCCTAGGAAAAAGAATATAGCTCCAAATTCAGCCATTCCGAAGCCCCAACGGTCGCCAACAGTAGCCGGCATAATCATATTATAAATATCAACATAATGCCCAACTAAAATTGCGATACCTGCCATAACGATGAACCAAGGAATACGCTTATAATCACTATTCATTAATACCAAGAACGGAAAAATAAAGTTTAGTGCTAACATTCCAAAGAATGGCAATTTATAATCTTGTATTCTCGTTACAAAGTATGTTACCTCTTCAGGAATATTTGCATACCAAATTAACATGAATTGAGAAAACCATAAATACGTCCAGAATATACTAATTGCAAACATGAATTTTGCCAAATCATGCATATGGCTGTCATTGACAAATTCTAATAAGCCTTTAGATTTTAAATAAATAGTGATTAATGCAATTACAGTAATACCACTTACAAACATACTAGCAAATACATACCACCCAAATAAAGTAGAGAACCAGTGTGGATCAACACTCATAATCCAATCCCAAGACATCATTGATTCTGTGTAAATATAAAACACTAAAAATCCTGCAGAGATACGGAAGTTCTTCTTAAAGTTACTATTATCATTGATATCAGCATTATCCTGTGCCAAAGAAAACTTACGCGAAAAATATCTGTAAGCACTCCATCCTCCTAGAAAGATTAAGCCACGAATGAGGAAGCCTGATTTATTTAGCCAGCCTACTTTTCCTTGAATCAATTTATCATGTGCTACAACTTCTGGATCCATCCATATAAAAATGTGATCTCCTGCCCACATTGCAATTGCTAATACAATCAGACCGCCAGGTAAAACATAATATGTAATCCCTTCCATAACTCTAAATAAAACCGGCGACCATCCCGCCTGAGAAGCGTACTGAATGCCATAAAAAGCTAACACGCCTAATGCAATCATAAAGAAAAAGAACGCCGCTACATAAAGTGCCGAATAGGGTCTGTTATGTATTTGGTGCATCACATGCTCTGCATGAGCATCACCATGATCTTCGGCGGCATCTGTATGGGCATCAACTGCTGCATGACCTGTCGTACTTGCTACATCATGTCCACCTCCATGAGAAGCTTCTTCTTCAGCCAACATCGTTTTTACTTCATCTAAAGTTTTATGAGAAGACATATAGCTGTAACCCCAACCTAGTGCGCCTAAAATAATAAGTGCTACTGAAAATATTTTTAGTCTATTTGATAACGTGTACATATTGATATATAATCTTTATCTAAATTTCTTATTTTTCTAAATCGCTTTTCAATTTCAAAACGTAAG
Organism: Flavobacteriaceae bacterium; assembly: GCA_023954685.1. Lineage (GTDB taxonomy): Bacteria > Bacteroidota > Bacteroidia > Flavobacteriales > Flavobacteriaceae > JAGSHF01. The sequence goes on from JAGSHF010000068.1 coordinate 1,820, forward strand.
CCACAACTTGCCAACGTTCTTCTTCATTTAGCTGACCTGCATAGGATCCCATCGCATTTTTTCCATGATAAATTGTATGGTAAATACTGCCTTCATTAATAGCTCTTCCTACATCAGCATAAGAAGGAATTCCTAAAATCTTTTCACGCTTCACCAATTCTCCTTTTCCAGCACCTTTATTACCGTGACAAATTCCACAATAAATATCATAAAGTTCTTTACCTCGTTTTAAATCGACTTGAGTAGAATCTAAAACGGAAAGCAATTCGGCCTTAGCACGAAGGTATTCATCATTACTATTTCCATATTCAAATAAGGAATACCCTCTTGCAATTGTACCATCTACTGGCAACATCGCCGATTGTTCTCCTGGAAATACGTCATAGGCACCATAGGTTTCATATCCTACCGGCTCATACATATTTGGCATGAATTGATAATTTGGTTTGTCATCACTTTTACATGCTACAATTGTCATCAACAATCCTACAACTAGTGTTATTTTTGCTATACTCTTCATATCTCTAGTGTGCGTCTTCTTTATCAACTAAATTAATTTCTACAGCTCCCGTTTTCTTTAACAAGCCTTCCAATTTATCAGCATCACCATGAACAGGAATTTCCATTAAAAAATGGTCATCTGTTGTTCTTGGATCTGGATTTTCTGCTTTCTTAAATGGCCACATTCTACTACGTAAATAAAAGGTAATTACCATTAAATGCGCTGCAAAAAATACCGTAAGTTCAAACATAATTGGAACAAAAGCCGGCATGTTTTCTATATAACTGAAGCTCGGCTTACCACCAATATTTTGCGGCCAATCTTCAATCATGATGAAATTCATCATTACTGTAGCAACGATTAAACCAATACAACCATACATAAAGGCTGCAATTGCTATTCGTGTTGGTGCTAAACCCATAGCCTTGTCTAGTCCGTGAACTGGAAAAGGTGTATATATTTCTTCGATATGGTATTTCTCTGCCTTAACTTTTTTAACAGCAGACATTAATACGTCATCATCAGTATAAATAGCGTGTATTACTTGTGAAGCTTCCATTGTCTACGTTTAATTATTTGCTTTATTAATTTGTCCTCCCGCTGTTCTATCATCAGAACCCGTTCCTACTAAACTATCTCCTCGTTCTCTAATTTTCTTATACCGCTCACCTGAAGATTTTAAAATCGTCTTCACCTCTGCTTGCGCAATTACAGGGAACGTTCTTGAATACAATAAGAATAATACAAAGAAGAACCCTATAGTACCTATAAATATTCCTATATCCACAAATGTTGGCGAGAACATTGACCATGATGATGGCAAGTAATCTCTGTGTAATGAGGTTACAATAATTACGAATCGCTCAAACCACATCCCAACATTTACTACAATAGAAATAAAGAATGAAAACATGATACTTGTTCTTAGTTTTTTAAACCACATAAATTGCGGTGAAAATACGTTACACGACATCATCATCCAGTAAGCCCAAGCGTAAGGTCCTGTTGCTCTATTTAAAAAGGCATATTGCTCAAACTCTACACCAGAATACCAGGCAATAAATAACTCCGTAATATATGCCACACCTACAATAGAACCCGTTAACATAATAACGATATTCATTAATTCAATGTGTTGTACTGTGATATAATCTTCAAGGTTACATACTTTTCGCATGATGATAAGCAGTGTATTCACCATTGCAAAGCCAGAGAAAATTGCTCCTGCAACAAAATAAGGAGGAAATATTGTCGTATGCCATCCCGGAATTACCGATGTAGCAAAATCAAAGGATACAATAGTATGTACAGAAAGCACTAATGGCGTTGCTAAACCTGCAAGTACTAAAGATACTTCTTCAAAACGTTGCCAATCTTTAGCTCTACCAGACCAGCCAAAACTTAATAAAGAATAAATCTTCTTTTGAAAAGGTCTAACCGCTCTATCACGAATCATTGCAAAATCAGGTAATAGACCTGTCCACCAGAATACTAAGGATACTGATAAATATGTAGAAATTGCAAATACATCCCAAAGTAAAGGAGAGTTAAAATTAACCCAAAGTGAACCAAATTGATTTGGAATTGGTAATACCCAATATCCTAACCAAGGGCGACCCATGTGAATAATTGGGAATAAACCCGCTTGAACAACCGAGAAAATAGTCATGGCTTCCGCAGAACGGTTAATTGCCATACGCCATTTTTGACGGAATAATAAAAGTACCGCAGATATTAGTGTTCCAGCGTGACCAATACCAACCCACCAAACGAAGTTCGTAATATCCCAAGCCCAACCAACGGTTTTGTTTAATCCCCAGGTACCGATACCTGTTGATATTGTATAAATGATACAACCTATTCCCCAAAGGAATGCCACAAGAGCTATTGAAAATACAATCCACCATTGCTTATTGGCTTTTCCTTCAACTGGCCTTGCTACGTCCACAGATACATCATGGTACGATTTTTCGCCTGTAACTAAAGGTCTTCTAATAGGTGCTTCGTAATGAGACGCCATAATCCTTTTATAATTGTTTCTTAATTAATCTATTTTTTATGCTTCGGTTGTATTTCTTACTTTAGTTTGGTACACCACATTTGGCTTAGTACCAACACTTTCAAGTAAGTGATACGCTCGTTCATCATCTTTTAGTGTTGAAATATCACTCTTTTTATCATTGATATCTCCAAACTGCATGGCTCCATTGCTACAAGCAGAAGAACATGCCGTTTTAAATTCGTTCGGCTTAACTACACGCCCATCACGCTTAGCATCTAGAACTGTTTTTTGTGTCATTTGAATACACATAGAACATTTTTCCATCACACCACGAGATCTTACAGTAACATCTGGGTTAATTACCATACGGCCTAAATCGTCATTCATGTGGTAATCAAACTCATCATTTTCGTTGTACAAGAACCAGTTGAATCGACGTACTTTGTAAGGACAGTTATTTGCACAATAACGTGTACCAACACAACGGTTATAAGCCATGTGGTTTTGTCCTTGACGACCGTGTGATGTTGCCGCTACTGGACAAACTGTTTCACATGGCGCATGATTACAGTGCTGACACATGATTGGTTGAAATGCCACTTGAGGATTAGCTGATGGGAATTCCATCTCACCAAAACTACTTAATGAACTTCCTAGACCTTTGATGTTATCTTTCTTCTCATTATCCCCTTCAAATGATTCTTCAGATGAATAATATCTATCTATACGTAACCAGTGCATATCACGACTACGACGAATTTCTTCTTTACCTACAACCGGTACATTATTTTCTGCATGACATGCAATAACACATGCACCACATCCTGTACAGGCGTTCAAGTCAATGGACAAATTGAAATGATGCCCTATTGAACGATCAAATTCATCCCAAAGATCTACATCTGGAGAAACCACAGGTGTTTCTTCATGATTTAAAGATACCATTGGCATTGGGTTCCAAACGCTAGCTTTTTCAGTATTAAATACTTCAAGCGATGTTTCCTTAATGATATCCCCACGCCCCATTAATGTATTATGTAACTGTACACAAGCAAATTCATGCTTACCTGCAGTAGCTTCAATTGTAACATCTTGAACCGGATTGAAATTGGTATATAAAGGATATGAATTAACACCTGTTTGCATCTCAGTTTTCATACCTTCAGTTTTACCATATCCAAATGACAAACCTACAGTACCATTAGCCTGACCCGGCTGAACAATAACTGGAGCTTTAATGGTAACACCATTAACTGTTACATTAGCATACTTTCCATTTAGTCCTCCGGTAGCATCATGACTACTTTGGTTAAAGAAATCACTTGGTTCTAAAAACAATCCTAATTCTTTAGCATCTGCTTCTGAGATTGTTAAATAGTTATCCCAAGTTGTACGTGTTAATGGGTCTGGAAATTCTTGCAACCATGGATTGTTAGCCTGCTGACCATCACCCATCCCTGTTTTAGGATAAAGTGTCAATTCCATACCATTTGAAGATGCAGAGGCCAAAGCTCTAACTGCATTCTCTAAACTTGGTGTCGTGTTAGCTTCTTCTGTTTCTACTTCAGCGTCACTGTCACCAGTAGTTGCTTCAGAAGCAGCTACAGTTGCCATGAATGTCCCATCATGCAAAGCCTCATTCCATGATCCACCATTTAATATATTGCTATTCCAATTGTCTTTTATATAGTCATGGTAAGTATCTGCATTAGTATTCCAAACCAATAATAAGTCTTGGAATTGCTTTGTATCAAATAACGGGCGAATTGTTGGCTGCATTAAACCAAACTTACCTTTTGTTATTTCAACATCACCCCAAGATTCTAAATAGTGAGGTGCAGCAGCTATATATTGTGACTGAATTGCAGTTTCATCTTCTTTCATTGAAAATGTAACCGTCAATTCTGTTTTTTCTAATCCTTCAGCAAAGTCAGCTGAATTAGGCAGTGTATACATTGGGTTAACACCACTCATTATCAAAGCACCAACAGATCCTGATGTCATATCAGCAATCAATTGATTAACCGCTTTATCATTACCTTGTCTCGTTTTTATTGGAGCAGCGGTATCAAATGCCGAACTTTTTAAAGTATCATTAATAGCTAAAACTAGTAATTGTGCATTAACATCTTGTATTCCAGATACAACAACACCATTACTACCAGCACTCTTTAATTGCACAGCAGCAGCGTTTACGGCGTCTTCAATATTCGCAGGTAAAGATCCAGAAACCGATGTTCCAGTAATTTTACCATATAATTTCGCTAAAACAACTTTTTGCTCGCTTGGTTTTAAAGGGATACGCTTATCAGCACTTGCGCCTGATAAGGTCATGTTTGATTCAAATTGAATATGACGAGACATTTTGCCTTTAGTAGGTATACGTCCTTTTGAATATCCTGAATCAAATCCTCCACCTTGCCAATCTCCTAAGAAATCTGCGCCTACAGAAACAATCGTACTCGCTTTAGAAAAATCATAATTTGCTAAACCGCGCTCGCCGTAAGTATTTTCAAAAGCATCAGCAGCAGCAGATTCTGAGATCGCATCATAAACCACATGCTTTACATTACCATACTTGGCTGTAAATTCTGCAATTAATTTTGAAGTTGATGGACTCGCATAAGTTTGTGTTAATAAAACAATAGCTTTTCCAGCAGCACTTAATGCTTGTAATTTTTGAGTTGTATCAGCTTCAAGCTCTGTCCAAGAACTATCTTCACCATTCTTTTTTGGGTTTGCCAATCTCATACTATCGTACAAATCCAAAACTGAAGCATTAATTCTGGCATTAGCACCGCCATTAGCCAGTGCCAAGTCATTATTTTCAATTTTGATTGGACGGCCTTCACGTGTTTTAACTAAAATACTCGCGAAATCGTAACCATTGGCAATTGTTGTTGCATAATAATTCGCAACACCAGGAATAATTTGATCAGGCTGTACAACGTAAGGAATCGATTTTACAACAGGCCCTTCACAGGCAGCTAATGAAGCCGCAGCTGTACTAAAACCAACATATTTTAAGAAATCACGACGCGTTGTCGAAGAAGAATCTAATGTTTCTTTATCGCCTAAAAACTCATCTACAGGAATTTCTTGTACAAATTCTTTCTGTTTGAGCGCCTCAACAACTGAACCAGCATTTTCATTTAGCTCGCCAACACTTTTCCAGTATTTCTTGTTTGATGACATATTATAATTGAATTAACTTCTTATTTATTAGTAATGACATTTTCCACACTCAAGTCCACCCATTTGAGCAGCCGTAAGTTGATCTACGCCATATTTTTTTGATAACTCTTCGTGTATTTTGGTGTAATACGCATTGTCTTCAACTTTCACATTAGTTTCTCTGTGACAGTTAATACACCATCCCATTGTCAATGGAGAGTATTGGTACATAACTTCCATTTCTTCAACAGGACCATGACATGTTTGACATTCTAAACCAGCAACAGAAACGTGTTGTGAATGGTTAAAGTATGCAAAATCAGGAAGATTATGAATTCTCACCCATTTCACTGGCTGTACATCTCCTGTATACTCTTGCTCAGCATCATCCCATCCTGTTGCAGCATATAATTTTTTGATTTCACCATCGTAAAATTCCTTACTGTATTCCGCAGTAGTTTCACCGTTGTATTCATAAATTGACTTATGACAATTCATACAAACGTTTAATGAAGGTATTCCTGATGTTTTACTAACACGTGCTGATGAGTGACAATATTTACAATCTATTTTATTATCTCCTGCGTGAATTTTATGTGAAAAATGAATTGGCTGTACTGGTTGATAACCTTGATCAACACCAACTTGCATCATATAGCCATAAGCAAAGTAAGCACTAGTTAAAAGCAAAAAGATTGCAGTTACCAACATTAAAAATTGGTTTTTAGCAAACACTTTCCAAAGTGGAGTTTTCTTTTCTGGTATTGTTACGTTATTTGCCACAGCAAATTTCCGAAGTGTATTATTAACGACGTATAAAGCAATTGCTAATAAAGCAAATAATATGGTTAACGCACCGAGTATTATTTTGTTTGAAATTCCACCATCAGCTGAAGTCGTTGCTTGTGCTCCCACTGCAGCGCCCGCACCGGCAGCTGGAACCGCCTTTTCTTGAGCGGTATACGCTAAGATATCAGCAATATCACCATCAGACAACTGAGGCATCGCAGTCATTGCGGCGCCCTTATATTCATTGTAAATTTTGTTAGCGTAAGTATCTCCTGATTTTACTAGAGCAGAACTATTTCTAATCCAAGCTGCTATCCAATCTCTGTCCAAACCTTCGTCCTCACTCAATCTTGCCTCAACACCTCGAAGGGCAGGACCTGTAAGTTTTTTATCTAGATTATGACATGCAGCACAATTGGTGTTAAACAACGCCTTTCCTTGAACAGGATCTCCGTCCTGAGCAAATATTGAGCTTGAAAATGTAAGTAAAAAAACAAAACCAAAAAGCAGATATCTTGTGGTTAAGTTTTGGTGTTTCACCTGTTTCATATTGATAGTAGAATTACCTTCTAATTTTTGGTACGATTTTTTCATAAATGAAAAATGTTCGGTTATAAAAATCTCGCACAAAAGTAACATTTAAAGTCGATTTTAGAAATGTTAGAGAAGCGTTAATTGATAATTTATAAAGATTCTAAATAATAAAACTCATAGGGAATAAGTTAATATACTTTACCTTTGTACTAAATTTGATTAATTATGTTAAAAACAAATTGTAAATTCCTATTATCTGCCTGCTTGTTTGGCGCTTTTGCCTTATGTCATTTACATGCTCAGGACGGCGACGTAACTGTAAATCAAGATGCACAAATTACAACGCTTTTAAAGCTAAAAAAAGAAGTTAATAAAGAGCGCTTAAACTATAAAATTCAAGTGTATAGTGGCAACCGATCTGGTGCCGAAAAAGCAAGAGTTGAATTTAGAAATGTATATACTGATTGGTCAACTAGTATGGAGTATGAAACTCCAAATTATAAAGTTTGGATAGGTAATTTTAATACACAATTGGAAGCTGATCGTGCTTTATTAAAAATTAAATAAAATTACATTCACGCATTTATTTTTAAACCTAAAAAAGATAATACAAAATAATGTTCCCAAACATACAGTCATAAAAAAGGCAACCTAATAGGTTGCCTTTTTTAATCTTAATAGAACTGAAATGTTTATTTCAATTTCTTTTTAACTTCAACTTCTTGAAAGGCTTCAATAACATCACCTTCTTTGATATCGTTATAATTCTTAATTTGCATACCACAATCATAACCTTTAGAAACTTCTTTAGCATCGTCCTTAAATCGTTTTAGAGAAGCCAATTCACCAGTGTAAATTACAACCCCTTCACGAATTAATCGTACACCAGAATTTCTAAAGATTTTCCCGTTAGTCACCATACAACCTGCAATACTTCCAATTTTAGACACCTTAAAGATTTCTCTAATTTCTGCATTACCAGTAATCTCTTCCTTAAATACAGGAGATAACATCCCTTCCATGGCATCTTTAAGATCATTAATCGCATCATAGATAATAGAGTACATTCTAATATCAATTTCTTCTTTGTCTGCAATTTGTCTCGCATTCCCCATTGGGCGCACATTAAATCCAATTATAATCGCATCAGAAGCAGATGCTAATAATACATCACTTTCAGTTATTGCTCCAACTGCTTTATGTATGATATTTACTTGTATTTCTTCAGTAGATAATTTCTGGAATGAATCTGTTAATGCTTCAACAGAACCATCCACATCACCTTTAAGAATAATATTCAATTCTTTGAAATCTCCAAGCGCGATACGACGACCAATTTCATCAAGTGTAATATGGCGTTGTGTACGCACAGATTGTTCACGTTGTAATTGTGTTCGTTTAGCAGCAATTTGCTTGGCTTCACGCTCGTCTTCGAACATATTAAATTTATCACCTGCTTGTGGTGCACCATCCAATCCTAAAATTGATACTGGCGTTGATGGTCCAGCTTCTTTGATCTCATTACCACGCTCATCATGCATGGCTTTAACCTTACCGCTGTTTTTTCCTGCCAACACATAATCACCAATTTTTAAAGTACCTGCTTGTACTAAAATTGTAGATACATATCCACGTCCTTTATCTAAGAATGCTTCAACTACTGTACCTTGTGCTGGTTTATTCGGATTCGCTTTAAGCTCTAATAATTCAGCTTCAAGCAATACTTTTTCAAGTAATTCTTTTACACCCGTACCCTCTTTTGCAGAAATATCATGAGATTGTATTTTACCTCCCCAATCTTCAACTAACAAATTCATTTGAGCTAAACCTTCTTTTATCTTTTCTGGGTTAGCATCAGGCTTATCAATTTTATTGATAGCAAATACTATAGGCACACCTGCTGCCTGAGCATGTGAAATGGCCTCTTTCGTTTGCGGCATAATATCATCATCTGCTGCTGCTACAATAATTGCAATATCTGTAACTTGAGCACCACGTGCACGCATTGCTGTAAAAGCCTCGTGACCTGGTGTATCTAAAAATGCTATTTTTTGTCCGTTTTCAAGTTGAACACCATAAGCACCTATATGCTGAGTAATGCCTCCGGATTCTCCAGCAATTACATTCTCTTCACGAATATAATCTAACAATGATGTTTTACCATGATCAACGTGCCCCATTACAGTAACAATAGGAGCTCGGTCTTTTAAGTCTTCTGGTTTATCTTCAATTTCTTCAATTGATTCCTCAATATCAGCAGTAATAAATTCTACTTGATACCCAAATTCATCTGCAACAATAGAAAGTGTTTCTGCATCTAAACGTTGGTTCATCGTTACCATCATACCCAACGACATACATGCCGAAATAATTTGAGTAACCGACACATCCATCATTGTAGCAACTTCACTTGCTGTAACGAACTCCGTTACTTTCAAGATCTTACTTTCTGCTGCAGCCAACTCTTGATCAATCTCGGTTTGTTGACGATGTTGATCTCTTTTGTCTCTTCTATATTTTGCCCCTTTACCCTTGTTAGATTTACCTTGAAGTTTTTCTAAGGTCTCTCTTACTTGTTTTTGTACTTCTTCTGCACTAGGCTCTTCTTTTACTACTTGCGGACGTCTTTGTCCTCCTCTTGCTTTTCCTCGGTTTTGGTTATTACCTCCTCCTCGAGGGCTTTGATTCCCAGAAGCTCCTGGTCCTACTTTACTAATACGTTTACGCTTTTTCTTAGCATCAGCATTAGGATGTGGTTTTTTCTCTTCTTTCTTTTTCTTAGGCTTATTAAATTGAGATAAATCAATTTTTTCTCCTGTCGATTTAGGTCCAGAAAGTTTTTGATATTTCGTAGCTACCTTTTCTTCTTTAGGTGCCTCAACAACCTCTTCCGTTTTAACTTCCGCTTTTACTTCAGTTTTTACTTCGGTTTTCGCCTCTGTTTTTGGAGTCTTTGGAGTTTTTGGCTCAGGCTTTTGCTCTTCCTTGGCCGTATCTTTTTTTACTTCAACCTTAGGTTCAGTTGCAACAACCTCTTTAGGTTTTACCAGCTCTTTCTTCTCGGTTTTAGCGGGCTCTACTTTTTCCGGCTTAGCCTCTACTACAGGTTTTTCAGGCTCAATCTTTGGCTCTTTCTTAGTTCCCACCGCTTCAGCAACTTTCTCAACTTTAGATTTATCCAAATCAATTTTACCAACTTGTTTTGGTCCCTCAAGCGTAGTTTTTGCTTTAACAATTACTCTTTTAGCCTCTTCTTTACGTAACTTTTCTTCAAGTTCGCGCTCACGTTCAACACGCAAAGCTTCCTTTTCTTTTTGTTTTGCCTCACTAACTTCTTTAGATGCTACTTTTTTACTAGCATCCGTTTGAAACTCACCTGATAAAACATCATAAGTTTCTTGAGAAATTTTCGTAGTCGGGCGCTTCTCTATTTCAATGCCTTTAGAATCCAAATATTCTACAGCACGATCTAAAGAAATATTAAGCTCGCGTAATACTTTATTTAATCTAATTGTTTCAGCCATAAACTGCCTTTAATATATCAAATATATGTGTTATTCTTCAAATTCTTCTTTAAGAATCCGAACAACTTCATTTATTGTTTCTTCTTCTAAGTCGGTTCGCTTAACTAAATCATCAACATCTCGTTCCAAAACGCTTCTCGCTGTATCCAAACCAATTTTAGCCAATTCTTCAATAATCCAAGGATCGATTTCATCAGAAAATTCAGAAAGCTCTACATCTTCCTCAACACCTTCTCTAAACACATCAATCTCATAACCAGTTAATTGACCGGCCAAACGAATGTTATGACCACCACGACCTATAGCTTTACTCACCTCTTCAGGTTTAAGCATTACCTCAGCACGTTTGTTTTCTTCATCAAGTTTAATTGACGTTACACGTGCTGGACTTAATGCCCTAGTAATGAATAATTGTAAGTTATTAGTATAATTAATAACATCAATGTTTTCATTACCCAATTCACGAACAATACCATGAATTCTTGACCCCTTCATACCAACACAAGCTCCGACAGGATCAATTCTATCATCATAAGAATCCACTGCTACTTTGGCTTTTTCACCTGGAATACGAACTACATTTTTAACCGTAATTAAACCATCAAAAACCTCTGGTATTTCCTGCTCAAACAACTTCTCTAAAAACACAGGAGCTGTTCTTGACATGATAATAGCTGGCTTATTTCCTTTTAACTCAACATTTTCAATAATCCCTCTTACATTTTCTCCTTTTCTAAAGAAATCAGACGGAATTTGTTTGTCTTTAGGTAAAATAATTTCGTTCCCATCATCATCCAATAAGATAATCGCTCTATGTCTAATATGGTGTACTTCAGCCGTATAGATTTCACCAATTAAATCCTTAAACTGCTTATAAATATTAGTGTTATCGTGTTCATGAATTTTTGAAATTAAATTTTGACGTAACGCTAAAATAGCACGACGACCAAGATCTATTAACTTCACTTCTTCTGACACATCCTCACCTACTTCAAAATCTGGCTCAATTTTACGAGCTTCTGTTAACGAGATTTCTTGATTTGGTTCTTCTACATCACCATCTCCAACAACAATTCTATTTCTCCAAATTTCTAAATCACCTTTATCTGGGTTAATAATAATATCAAAATTATCATCATCTCCAAATTTCTTTTTTAATGCATTTCTAAATACATCTTCTAAAATTGCCATTAAGGTTACACGATCAATCAGCTTGTCGTCCTTAAATTCTGAAAAAGATTCAATTAACGCAATATTTTCCATAATTATTCTGGATTAAAATTTTATCTTCACTTTTGCTTCTACAATATCGGCATAAGTTAATCGTGCTTCTTTTTGCACAGTCACTTTACCTTTACCAATGGGCTTAGGCTCTCGAGCTTTCCACTCTAAAGTAATACCCTCTTCATTTGAATTTACCAACTGCGCTTCAATCTTTTGATTATCGGCAGTTCTAACTTCTAATGTCCTTCCTATATGTTTGTTGTATTGTCTCTCATGACTCAGCGGTGTTGCTGCACCAGCAGAGGCCACTTCAAGAGAAAAATCTTCCTCTTCTCTGTCTAAATTGTGTTCAATGCCTCGGCTTATAAACATACAATCTTCAACCAAAACACCATTATCACCGTCTAGAACTACTTTAATTGCATTATTAGCGTTGACCTCAAATTCGATTAAAAATAAATCTGGTCGCTCTTCTAAGCAATTCTCCAATAAAGTTTTTACTGTGTTTTTAAACATTTTTTAGTATAAAAAGAGGGGACTTTCCGTCCCCTCATTTATTCGTTTTTTCATACAACGCTGCAAATATACAATATTTTAATGGTTTTTTGCAATAGAATGCAATTCAAATTTTATTCATAAATTTAAAGAACTTCTTTAGGTACTCAAAAATGAAAAAAATATTAGTTCCAACCGATTTTTCAGAACAAGCTGAAAACGCACTTCACGTCGCGGCCCAATTGGCAAAACAGCATGAATGTAAAATCTATTTGCTTCATATGCTTGAGCTTCCCATGGGCGGTGTTGATGCCTTAAGTCAACATAGTGAATTACCAGAAGCATTGTTTTTTATGAAGCTTGCAAAGCAGCGTTTTGAGAAATTATTAGCACACGAATACCTTCAAGACATTGAGGTAGAGGACATTATTAAATTTCATCAAGCTTTTAGCGGAATTATTGAAACAGCTCATGAACATCAAATTGATTTTATCATTATGGGATCTCATGGCGCCAGTGGCTTTAAAGAAATGTTCATAGGATCTAATACTGAAAAAGTTGTAAGAACAAGTGATATTCCTGTTCTCGTTATAAAGCATAAACACAAAAAGTTTAAAATCAAAAATTTTGTATATGCCTCTGATTTTACAGAAGAAAACAAAATTCCTTTTAAAAAAGCTGTCGGTTTTGCCAATATTTTAAAAGCTACAATACATTTACTACTTGTCAATACACCTAATGTTTTTTTAACAACAGATGATGCAGATTCTAGATTGGAACTCTTCATGAAGGGGTCTCGGTTTAAAAACTACACCCTAAATGTGTATAATGATTATTCAATAGAAAAAGGAATTTTAAATTTTTCTCAGCACATGGATGCCGGATTAATTGGTATGAGTACTCATGGCAGAAAAGGTATTTCGCACTTTTTAAACGGCAGTATAAGTGAGGATTTAGTCAATCATGCC
>JAGSHF010000075.1 GCA_023954685.1 Flavobacteriaceae bacterium
GACCTAATGTCATGCAAGGATACTTTAAAGATGCCGAAAAAACGGCTGAAGTAATGACCAACGGATATTTCCATACTGGAGATATTGGTGAATTTGATGCTGATGGTTTTCTAAAAATTACAGACCGCAAGAAAGAAATGTTTAAGACATCTGGAGGAAAATATGTTGCTCCGGCTCTTTTAGAAAATCAGTTTAAACAATCACGATTTATAGAACAAATCATGGTAATTGGAGAAGGCGAAAAAATGCCTGCGGCATTGATTCAATTAAATAATGAGTTTATTATAGAATGGGCAAAACGTCATGATATTGTTTTCAATTCAATAACAGACATTAGTACAAATCAAAAATTACTTCATCGTATTCAAGAAGAAATTGATCAAGCAAATGCGCACTTTGGCAAATGGGAACAAATCAAAAAATTTGAAATTACACCGGACATCTGGACGATTGATGATGGTCACCTTACCCCTACGTTAAAAATGAAACGTAAAATCATAAAAGAAAAGTACAAAATCCTTATAGAAAACATATATCGCCCATAAAACTTCAAACGACTTATATCCTTAAGTCGTTTTTACTTTTCTTTCCTATTAAATTATTGAAATTTATTATGCATGCATAGTAAATTTTTGTATATTTGGTTTTGAAATTTTCCCTATGAAAGACAAAACCATTGATTACATACTGAGAACCACTTGGTTAACAGTTCAAAAAATGTATAACGAGGAAGCTGCAAAATTTGATAGCACCATGGCAACCGGCTTTGCATTATTAAGTATTAATCCTGAAGAAGGCACGCCATCAACGGCCCTTGGCCCACAAATGGGTATGGAAGCTACCAGTTTGTCTAGAATAATTAAATCGATGGAAGAACAAGGTTTAATCATTAGAAAACCAAATCCAAACGACGGTCGTGGTGTACTTATTCATCTTACCGAATTTGGACGTGAGAAACGTGAATATTCAAGAGAACGCGTTTTAACATTTAATGAAACTATCAAGGGGAGTGTTTCTGATGAAAAACTAAATCATTTCTATGAAGTTGCAGAACTTATCAATGAAATGGTATCCAATAAAAAAATATATAACCAAAAAGATCATACCTTAAAATAATATGAGTAAACGTAGAATTAATAAAATAGCCATCATTGGTTCTGGTATAATGGGTAGTGGCATTGCTTGTCACTTCGCTAATATTGGTGTAGATGTGTTATTGTTGGATATTATTCCTAGAGAACTAAATGACAAGGAAAAAGCTAAAGGTTTAACCCTTGAAGATAAAGTGGTTAGAAATCGTTTAGTAAATGATGCCTTAATGGCTTCATTAAAATCGAAACCCTCTCCTATTTACAATCAAAAGTTTGCAAGTCGAATTACTACTGGTAATATAGAAGACGATATTGCAAAAGTCGCTGATGTAGATTGGATTATGGAAGTGGTAGTAGAAAGGTTAGACATCAAGAAAATGGTGTTTGAAAACTTAGAAAAATACCGTAAACCTGGAACTTTGATTACTTCGAATACCTCTGGTATTCCAATTAAATTTATGAGTGAAGGTCGTTCTGAAGATTTTCAAAAACATTTTTGCGGCACACATTTTTTCAACCCCGCCCGTTATTTAAAATTATTTGAAATCATTCCAGGACCTAAAACGGATGCCTCGGTTCTAGAATTCTTAAACGGATATGGTGAACAATTCCTCGGTAAAACCTCGGTTATCGCTAAAGACACGCCTGCTTTTATTGGCAATAGAATTGGAATATTTTCGATTCAAAGTTTATTTCACGCCGTAAAAGAAATGGATTTAACCATTGAGGAGGTAGATAAATTATCTGGACCCGTTATTGGACGGCCAAAATCGGCCACATTCCGTACGGTAGATGTTGTTGGTTTAGATACTTTAGTACACGTAGCAAATGGAATTAAGGAAAACTGTAAAGACGATGAACGTTTAGAGTTATTCGAATTACCAGACTTCATCAACACCATGATGGAGAACAAATGGTTAGGAAGCAAAACAAAGCAAGGTTTTTATAAGAAAACGGTTTCAGCCGAAGGTAAAAAAGAAATTTTGTCTTTAGACCTAAACACGTTAGAATATCGTTCTGCTAAAAAGGCAAAATTTGCAACTTTAGAATTAACGAAAACTATTGATAAGGTCGTAGATCGTTTTAAAATTCTCGTATCAGGAAAAGATAAAGCTGGTGAATTCTATAGAAAAAGTTTCGCTTCACTATTTGCTTATGTTTCTAACCGAATTCCTGAAATTACGGACGATTTATATAAAATTGACGATGCCATGAAAGCTGGTTTTGGTTGGGAACATGGTCCTTTTCAAATTTGGGATGCCATTGGTGTTGAAAAAGGAATAAAAATCATGAAAGCAGAAGGTTTAGAGCCTAATGCTTGGGTAATGGATATGTTAGCTTCAGGAAGTTCATCTTTTTATACAGTAAAAGATGGTGCCTCATATGCATATGACATTCCTAAAAAATCACAGGTAAAAATACCTGGTCAAGATGCTTTTATAATTTTAGATAACATACGTAAATCCAACCAAGTCTTTAAAAATTCGGGTGTTGTTATCGAAGATTTAGGTGATGGCATTTTAAATTGTGAATTTCAGTCTAAAATGAACACCATTGGTGGTGATGTTTTAGCAGGACTTAATAAAGCGATTGATCTTGCCGAAAAGGATTTTGCTGGGCTAGTTATTGGCAATCAGGCCGCAAACTTTTCTGTTGGAGCAAACATCGGAATGATTTTTATGATGGCTGCTGAACAAGAATACGACGAGCTTAATATGGCTATCAAGTATTTCCAAGACACGATGATGCGAATGCGCTATTCATCCATTCCAACTATTTCTGCACCTCATGGCATGGCCTTAGGTGGTGGATGTGAATTATCATTACACGCAGATAAAGTGGTTGCCGCAGCAGAAACTTACATGGGACTTGTAGAGTTTGGTGTTGGAGTTATTCCTGGTGGTGGAGGTTCTAAAGAAATGGCCTTAAGAGCACAAGATCTTTTTCATAAGGGCGATGTACAATTAAACGTGTTGCAAGAGCATTTCTTAACCATAGGTATGGCAAAAGTGTCGACTTCAGCTTATGAAGCTTTTGACTTGAATCTTCTTCAAAAAGGAAAAGATGTCGTGGTTGTTAATAAAGATCGTCAGATAGCAGTTGCGAAACAACATGCTAAATTAATGGCAGAGATGGGTTACACACAACCTGTAAAGCGTACAGATATAAAAGTTCTGGGTAAACAAGCTCTAGGAATGTTCTTAGTAGGAACAGATTCCATGAAAGATTCAAATTACATCTCAGAGCATGACATGAAGATTGCAAACAAACTAGCATACGTAATGGCTGGTGGTGATTTATCTGAACCAACTTTAGTCAGCGAGCAATATTTATTAGATATCGAGCGTGAAGCTTTCCTTTCTTTATGTACTGAGCGTAAAACTTTAGAAAGAATTCAACATATGTTAACTAAAGGAAAACCATTAAGAAATTAGATTGTTGGATTATTGGAATTCTAAATTAAAGAAATCCATAAAGTCTAAAAATCAAATAATCTAAAAATCTAGAAAAAATGAAAACAGCATATATAGTAAAAGCATACAGAACGGCAGTAGGTAAAGCACCTAAAGGTGTCTTCCGTTTTAAAAGAACTGATGAATTAGCGGCAGAAACTATCAAACATATGATGAAAGAATTGCCAAATTTAGACCCAAAACGTATTGACGATGTTATTGTTGGTAATGCAATGCCTGAAGGTTCTCAAGGCCTAAACATGGCGCGTTTAATCTCACTAATGGGATTAGACATAGTAGATGTTCCTGGGGTAACGGTGAATCGTTTTTGTTCTTCAGGAGTAGAAACTATAGGAATGGCAACAGCGAAAATTCAAGCAGGAATGGCAGATTGTATTATTGCCGGCGGTGCTGAAAGTATGAGTTCTGTGCCAATGACAGGGTTTAAACCAGAATTAAATTACGACATTGTAAAAGCTGGTCACGAAGATTATTATTGGGGCATGGGAAATACAGCTGAAGCCGTTGCAAAACAATTTAACATATCGCGAGAAGATCAAGATGAGTTTGCTTACAACTCTCATATGAAAGCTTTAAGAGCATTAGCAGAAGATCGCTTTCAAGATCAAATCGTTCCTATTGATGTAGAACAAACTTACATCGATGCCAATGGAAAAAAAGCAACAAAATCATATACCGTAACTAAAGATGAAGGTCCAAGGAAAGGCACGAATAAAGCAGCTTTAGCAAAATTACGTGCGGTATTTGCACAAGGCGGTAGTGTAACGGCTGGTAACTCATCTCAAATGAGTGATGGGGCAGCATTTGTTATGGTTATGAGTGAAGATATGGTAAAAGAACTAGGTTTAGAGCCAATTGCAAGAATGGTAAACTATGCTGCTGCTGGTGTTGAGCCACGTATCATGGGAATCGGTCCCGTTGCTGCTATTCCAAAAGCATTAAAGCAAGCTGGTTTAAAACAAGAGGATTTATCACTAATCGAATTGAACGAAGCGTTTGCCTCACAATCCTTAGCGGTAATTAGAGAATTAAACCTGAATCCGGATATCATTAATGTAAATGGCGGTGCTATAGCACTTGGTCATCCATTAGGCTGTACTGGAGCAAAACTATCCGTTCAGCTTTTTGATGAAATGCGTAAACAAAACATGTCAGGAAAATATGGCGCAGTAACTATGTGTGTAGGTACTGGACAAGGTGCTTGCGGAATATTTGAATTTTTAAATTAAAACATACCCAAACGATACGATAATGGAAGAAAAAAAATTATTAAGAGGCGGTCAATTCCTAGTTAAAGAAACAAATTGCGAAGACGTTTTTACTCCTGAAGATTTTTCAGAAGAACAAACAATGATGAAAGATGCTGTTATGGAATTCAACGAGCGCGAAATCATTGCACATAAACCAAGATTTGAAGCTAAAGATTATGCACTTACTGAAGAAGTAATGCGTAAAGCAGGAGAACTTGGATTTTTAGGTGTTGCTGTTCCTGAAGCTTTTGATGGCTTAGGAATGGGCTTTGTATCAACAGTTTTGACTTGTGATTATATATCATCTGGTACCGGTTCTTTTAGTACCGCTTTTGGTGCGCATACAGGAATTGGCACCATGCCAATTACATTGTACGGTACCGAAGAACAAAAGAAAAAATACGTGCCAAAATTAGCGACTGGTGAATGGTTTGGAGCCTATTGCTTAACTGAGCCTGGCGCTGGATCTGATGCTAATTCTGGTAAAACTACAGCAGAGTTATCTGAAGATGGAAAATCATATAAAATTAACGGACAAAAAATGTGGATCTCAAATGCAGGCTTCTGTAGTTTGATGATAGTATTTGCACGTATTGAAAGTGACAAAAACATTACAGGATTCATCGTAGAGTACAACCCTGAATCTTCTAACGGCATTACTTTAGGAGAAGAAGAACACAAATTAGGGATTCGTGCCAGTTCTACACGTCAAGTATTCTTTAATGATACCGTTGTACCTGTTGAAAACATGTTAGCTGGTCGTGGTGAAGGTTTTAAAATTGCCATGAACGCCCTTAATGTGGGACGTATTAAATTGGCTGCAGCATGTTTAGATTCACAACGTCGTATTACATCTTTAGGTGTTCAATACGCCAATGAACGGAAACAGTTTAAAACGCCTATTTCAGATTTTGGAGCTATTAAAATAAAATTAGCTGAAATGGCCACTAACGCATATGCTGGAGAATCTGCCACCTATAGAGCATCCAAAAATATTGAAGATCGCATTGCTATGCGTGAAGCTGTTGGGAATTCACATCAAGAAGCTGAATTAAAAGGTGTTGAGGAATATGCCATTGAATGCTCAATCTTAAAAGTGGCCGTTTCTGAAGATGTGCAAAACTGTGCTGATGAAGGGATTCAAATTTTCGGAGGTATGGGATTCTCTGAAGAAACGCCAATGGAAGCTGCATGGAGAGATGCTCGTATTGCGCGTATATATGAAGGAACGAACGAAATTAATAGAATGCTTTCTGTTGGTATGTTAGTAAAGAAAGCCATGAAAGGTCATGTAGATTTATTAGGGCCTGCTCAAGCGGTTCAAGAAGAATTAATGGCTATTCCTTCTTTTGATACGCCTGATTATTCTGAATTATTTTCGGAAGAAAAAGAAATGATTAAGAAATTAAAAAAGACGTTCTTAATGGTTGCTGGTGGTGCTGTGCAAAAATATGGTCCAGATTTAGAAGATCATCAACAATTATTAATTGCCGCTGCAGATATATTAATTGAAATCTATATGGCAGAATCTACAATTCTAAGAACCGAGAAAAATGCAAAACGTACTAGCGAAAAAGAACAAGCTGTTCAAATAGCTATGTCTAAATTATATTTGTACAATGCTGTAGATATCATTGAGAAAAAAGGAAAAGAAAGTATTATTTCTTTTGCAGAAGGTGACTAGCAACGAATGATGCTAATGGGACTTAAGCGTTTTACAAAGTATGTAAACTATCCAGATATCGTTGATTTACGTAATGAGATAGCTGAAAAAGTTAAAGCAGAGAATAAGTATTGTTTTTAATATATTGCACATTAATAGCATTTAAAAAAAGCCAATTCTAAATTAAGAATTGGCTTTTTATATTTAGTATCTTTATGGAAATTTAATTAAAATGAAAAGTCTTTTTAAATTACTACTCATATTTTTTCCTTTTTTAATTTTGGCACAGCCCAATACTGATGTCTTTTTATTTGATTTAAAAACATCAAATAATACTATAGAATTATCCAACCACAGAAATATATCTAATAATGATGGTTATGATAATCAGCCTTCTTTTTTAAATAACAAGACTATTTTGTACGCTAGAACCAGAAATGGACAAACCGATATTGCTAAATATAAACTAAATGACAATTCTGAAGTTTTTATTAACCACACTGACGGCGGCGAATATTCGCCTTTAAAAATCCCTGGTCAAAAATTAGTATCTGCAGTTCGATTGGATAAAGATGGTAAGCAACGCCTATATGCATATAAACTTAAAAGTGGTGAATCCACAGAGCTTGTTAAAGACCTTGTTGTTGCCTATTATACTTGGTATAGTCCCAACACTCTAGTAGCAGCAGTTATAGAAGATAATGGCTTAAATTTATACGTTATTAATGCCAAAACTGGTGAAAGCAAGAAGTATCAAGATAATGTAGGTCGTTCATTTCATAAAATTCCAAATTCAAATTTAGTAAGCTACATATCCAAAGATGAAACATCTTGGCAAATTAAATCGCTAAACCCTAAAACGGGAGCAACAAAAGTAATTGCTGCGACTATGGAAGGTGTTGAAGATTTTTGCTGGTTTAATAAAAATACCATACTATCTGGAAAAGAAAGCACTTTATATAAATTAACGATTGGAGAAGATGATCGTTGGAAGCAAGTTGCTGATTTAACGACTAGCGGAATTGCTAAAATTACAAGAATGGCTACAAACCCTAAATCAAGTATGTTGCTTATTGCTGGAGAAATTAATTAATTCCATTCTATGTAACTTTTTATCTCATTTTTTATTTATGAAACGACTACTAATATTTTTCTTTTGCCTATTCACTTTAGCGCTTTTCAGCCAGTCAAAAACTCTAGAACCAAAACTAGAAAACATTGCTTGGATTACTGGAACTTGGCATGGTGAAGCTTTTGGTGGTAACGTAGAAGAAATTTGGAGTGACCCATCTGGAGGATCTATGATGGCTTCGTTTAAACATATTAAAGATGGTAAAGTTACCTTTTATGAAATTGAAGTCATACGAGAAGTAGAAAACACATTAATCCTCCAACTGAAGCATTTCAATAGCGATTTAAAAGGATGGGAAACAAAAGATGAAACTGTAGATTTTCCTTTAATAGAAATCACTAAAAACAAAATTGTTTTTGAAGGCATGATTTTTGAAAGAATTGATAACAATACAATGATCGTTTCAGTAGATATACACAATGAAGATGGCACGGTTGAAATGGTAAAATTTAATTACACTAAAGATTAATGTTAGTTTGCACTTTACGATTCGACTTAATTGTAAAAACATGTTATGAAAAAAGCGGCCATATTATTTATGTCAATCATTATGATTTTTATGAATTGTAAAGAAAATGACGATTCATTGAATTCTAACGCGTTAATTGAAGACAAAAATCCAGAAGGTTGCCCGGATATTTTTTATCCAAATTGGGAAACCTCAAAACATTTGCTTCCATTCCCTGTAGATCAAAGCTATACTATTGGGAGAAGTCATTGTTACATACCGGAGCATGCAGCGGGTTCGCCAGATCAATTTGCGATAGACATTGAAATGGAAATTGGCACTTTAGTAACGGCTTCAAGAAAAGGAACAATAATGTTTGTGGAAGAGTCTGGGGTTGACTACGATCAGGGCGCTAATAATCTTGTAGTATTGCGTGATGAAGATGGTTATTTTTTACAATATCATCATCTAACACAAAATGGTGCTATAGTAGAACAAGGGCAATTTGTTGAAGAAGGAGATCCTATTGGCTATAGTGGTGTGACAGGTGATGCAGATTATCCTCATTTACATTTTGTTGCAACCGATAGTAATTGGGAATACCCCTATACTTCTTACCCAATCACATTTCGTAATACCTCAAAAAATGAGAAAAGTTTAATCCAAGGACAAACATATAAAGCCTTACCTTTTGACTAAATATAAACTAACAACCAACCTTATATGAAAACTGTTATTTTTTCCTCTCTATTATGTCTTTTAACCATTTCGACATTGGCACAAACGGATCAAAAAATCTATGATATAATTGACGCAGTGTCTGCCGAGCGTATTAAAATTGATGTAAAAACACTTGCCGAATTTGGCACTAGACACACTTTAAGTGATACAATTTCTACTACCCGCGGTATTGGCGCAGCTCGCCGTTGGATCAAATCCGAATTCGAAAAAATTGATGACGCATGTAGCAATTGTCTTGATGTATTTTATCAAAAAGATTTGATCAAAAAAGGAGATAATGCACGTATTGTTCATGATGTAGAAATAGTAAACGTTTTAGCCATTCAAAAAGGAACTAAATATCCTAACAGGTATATTATTATGAGTGGTGATATTGATTCTCGAGTTTCAGACCCTACAGATTTTACTTCAGATTCTCCAGGTGCGAACGATAATGCCTCAGGAATGGCAGGAACTATAGAAGCGGCTCGTGTATTGAGTAACTATACATTTGAAAATAGTATTATATATGTTGGACTCTCAGGTGAGGAACAAGGGCTTTATGGAGGTAAGGGATTAGCAGCCTATGCAAAAGAAAAAGATTGGGAAATTATAGGGATAATGAATAATGATATGATTGGAAACATCAAAGGTGTAGATGGCGTGATTGACAATCGAACTTTCAGAATATTCTCTGAACCGGTACCTCCTACTGAAACTGAAAAAGAGCGTGGCTCTAGGCGTTTTTACGGTGGTGAAGTTGACGGTATCTCACGTCAACTGGCAAGATACATCCATAAAAATGTAAAAATCTATATGCCCGAAATGAACCCAATGTTAGTCTACCGTTTGGATCGTTTTGGTCGTGGTGGACATCATCGTCCATTTAACGATGCTGGTTTTGCTGGCATCAGAATTATGGAAGCTCACGAAAATTACACACAGCAGCATCAAGATATACGTACAGAAGGAGGTATTAATTATGGTGATACTTTTGAGCATGTTAATTTCCCATATGCTAAAAAACTTACTGCCGTTAACGCCATAAATTTAGCGAGTCTGGCAAGTGCTCCAGCACCACCTGAAAATCTTAAAATTGGAGGTATTGTAGAACCATCCGTGAAATTTAAATGGGATAAAGTGGATGGTGCCAAAGGCTACAAAATATATTGGAGAGATACCACCTCCCCTACTTGGGATCACAGTCGCTATGTTGGTGATGTATCTGAGTTTCTATTAAAAGGTATCGTGATTGATAATTTCTTTTTTGGTGTAGCATCGGTTGGAAAAGACGGGTATGAAAGTATGGTCGTATTTCCAAATAAAACTTTTAGATAGAGTAAATGCATAATTACCCGGAAATATTTTTTGAACGGGATGCGGACTGGTATGATTGGTTGTTACAAAATCACAACTCTGCCAATGGTGTCTATTTGATTTTTTATAAACTTGAGATGAAAATCCCCACGATGCGCTGGGAAGAAGCGGTAAAAGTAGCGCTTTGTTTTGGTTGGATTGATTCTACAGTTAAAAGTTTAGGTAATGGAAAACGACGACAATATTTCACAAAAAGAGGCTCTAAAAGTGTTTGGAGTGCTTTGAATAAAAGTTATATTATTGAATTAGAACAAAAAAAACTCATCCATGCCAGTGGATATGCCAAAATAGAGATTGCAAAGGAAAACGGGATGTGGACGTATCTCGATGATGTAGAAAATTTAATAGTTCCTGAAGATTTAGAAGTGGCATTTAATTCTAATAAAAGAGCTCAAGTTAATTACCATAATTTTGCTCCCAGTTATAGAAAATCATATTTGTATTGGTTAAAACAAGCAAAGCGAGAAAACACGCGTCAAATTAGAATTGAAAAAATAATTGAGTTTTGTCAGAATAATATCAAAACACGTCAATAGTTAACACCTCTTTAAGAGAATAGTCTTTCATTTTTACTATTTTCGAAACTTCAATTAAAATTACTTGAACCACCAAACCAGATCATTAGCTAAACAAGCACGTTTTTACAGGCGATTACACAAATTTGTGGCTATACCTTTATGTATCGTAATGTTATTACTTGGGGTTACAGGTTTACTTCTTACTTGGAAATCTGAATTAAAATTTTCTCCACCAACAGAAAAGGTGTCAAAAAATAATCAGCTCATTTCAATATCTCAAATTGAATTAAGTGCTATCCAGTTTATGGATTCCCTTCATTTGGATAACACTATTAATAGGATTGATTATCGTCCTTCAAAAGGCATCGCTAAAATTCGTTTTGAGAATCATTTTACAGAATTACAAATTGATTGCTATTCTGGTAAAATTGTATCATCAAAACAACGAACAGCAGATATCATTGAAATGATTCATGATGGATCTATTATAGATTTTGTTTTTAAAAGTGAATCAGAAAACGTTAAATTAGTATATTCATCAATTGCCTCACTCGGACTAATATTACTATCTATTAGTGGTTTTCTTCTTTGGCTTAAACCAAAACAGTTGAAACGTATTAAGCGCTATTAGATTGAAATAGACTAGCTTTCTTAAAGCACTTAAACATCAGTAAAAATCTAAATTACCAAGTCATAATATAGAAAGACAGAAACATAAATTAAGTCTATCTTAAATTGACTTGACTTCATTTTAATACCACGAAGGTTCCTATCTATATGTTTTACAAGTCACTTATAAAACTTCCATAAGGGTCTTTAAATTGAATGCCTTCAGTAAATCGATATTTACTCAATTGCTTAAATTCAACCAAGGCCCAAAGCACAAATTCTTTCACAAAATAACTATCCACTTTTTTTAATTTAGACTGATACTCGCCCAATAAATCATCCAAAGGAGATATCCCGTCTAACATCGTTTTATATTCTTTATCCTTATAATCATCTAACAATTCAAAGCCTTCTTTCTGATTAAAAAACCAAGAAATAATGTCATCATAAGGGCCCTCTTCATCTTGTTTTTGAAGTTTTTCTATTTTAGGAAAAAACTCAATAAACAAACTTTTTACAGCTTCACCAATTAAGTTATATGCCACTTTTGCTGCGCCTTCTTGTTCTCCTTCATAAACTAATTCTACTTTACCTGTTATGGCGGGAATAATACCCACAAAATCACTTAGGCGAACCGTCGTTTTAGAATCATTGTTAACTAAGCCCCTTCGTTCAGCTGTACTTAATAAATTCTCAAAAGCGGTGATACTCAATCGCGCACTTACCCCACTTTTTGCATCAACATACTCACTCTGTCTTGCCTCAAAAACAATTTGCTCAAGTAAATCTTTAGCTAGCTCTGGGATATATATATAATCCTTTTGTCTAGAATCAAGTTTAGCTTCCTGTAAGGTTATGATTTTAGCCGTTTCAATATCCATAGGATAATGTGTTAATATTTGTGAACCAATACGGTCTTTTAACGGTGTGACAATACTACCTCGGTTAGTATAATCTTCTGGGTTAGCAGTAAAAACAAATTGTATATCTAAGTGCAAGCGTAATTTAAAACCTCTAATTTGGATATCCCCTTCTTGTAAAATATTGAATAGCGCCACTTGTATTCTTGCTTGTAGATCTGGCAATTCGTTAATTACGAAAATACAACGATTTGCTCTAGGTATCATACCATAATGAATCACTCTATCATCGGCATAACTCAATTTTAAATTTGCCGCTTTAATCGGATCGACATCACCTATTATATCTGCAACGGTCACATCAGGTGTTGCCAGTTTTTCTGAAAATCGTTCACTTCTATGCATCCAGGTGATTGGCGTTTCATCCCCTTTCTCCTTAATTAATTCAATGGCATATCGCGAAATTGGTTGTAACGGATCATCATTTATTTCTGATCCTCCAACAACAGGTATGTATTCGTCTAACAAGTTCAACATTAATCGAGCTAATCGCGTTTTTGCTTGCCCTCTTAATCCCAACAAATTAATATTATGCCTTGATAGAATTGCACGTTCTAGTTCAGGTATTACCGTGTTGTCATAACCGTGTAATCCTTCAAAAGTTTTTTCTTTATTCTTTATCTTTTCAATAAGATTATCCCGCAATTCATCTTTAATAGATTTTGATTGATAATTTGATTGTATTAACGCTCCTAAAGTATTGATGTTTTTCATTTTTAATTTTCTAACCCATTATAAGTATAGCATACGTTATTGGGTAATTTAATTGTTATTAATTCTTCCTTAGTGTCAATTAACTCAACATTTTTAACATTAAGAATTCATATTCCTAATCGTTACTTATGTGGCCAATTAGATGGGATTTAACCCTTTATTCTTTTTTTTCTATTTGTTTCGTAATCTTCAAAAATCATTTCTCCTAACCCCTTAATTCCTGTATAAAATGCTTTTCCTTGATTAGCTTTAGTAAACGCCTCAACAAACTGCATTAGGTATTTATCTTGGGCAATCATAAAAGTAGTAATCGGGATATGTAGTTTCCTTGCTTGTTGAGCCATAGCATAACACTTGTTTGTGATATAAGGATTAAGACCATTACTATCCTTATAATATTGACCATCTGCTAATCGTAAACAACTAGGTTTACCATCGGTAATCATGAAAATTTGTTTGTTCGTATTACGCTTTCTTCGCAATAAATCCATAGCCAACTGAAGACCCGCAACGGTATTTGTATGATAAGGACCTACATTTAGATACGGCAGGTCTTTGATTTTTATGGTCCAAGCATCATTTCCAAAAACCAAAATATCCAGTGTGTCTTTTGGATAACGCGTAGTAATTAATTCAGCTAAGGCCATCGCTACTTTTTTTGCAGGAGTAATACGATCTTCACCATAGAGTATCATACTATGACTAATATCAATCATAAGTACAGTACTCATTTGTGATTTGTGTAACGTTTCTTCAACCACCAAATCGTCTTCAGTTAGTCTAAAATCGCTAATCCCGTTATTGATTTGTGCGTTGCGCAAACTTTCAGTAATTGATACTTTATCCAGCGCATCCCCAAACTGATAATGTCTAAAATCCCCGGTGTGCTCATCTCCAATTCCGGAGCTTTTACTTTTATGATTGCCTGATCCATTTCTTTTAATTTTCCCAAATATCTGTTCTAATGCTTGTTGACGAATTGCGCGTTCGGTTTTAGCTGTAATTATGTTCCCTTTTTCGCCATTTGGTCGAATTTCTTCACGTATGTAGCCCTTCTTTTTTAAATCTTCAATAAAATC
>JAGSHF010000085.1 GCA_023954685.1 Flavobacteriaceae bacterium
CAGAAAGATTTTATGATGGAAAATCTGCAACTCCAGATTTTTATGGTGGATTCAATCTAAGTGCTACTTATAAAAACTTTTCATTAGGTCTTCAATTTAACTATCAATTTGGTAATTATTTATATGATGCTCCGGGATGGGTATTGCATGGTGACGGTAGATTTACACCAAGAAGTACTTCACAATATGCATTTAATAACAGATGGACAACACCTGGGCAGGAAGCATTATTTCCACAGCACAGATGGGGAGGTAACCAATCTTCAAATCAAAGAAATTCGGATCGCTATTTATTCGATGGTGATTTCATAAGATTGAAAACGCTTAATTTAAGCTATAACTTGCCAGATAGTATTACTGAAACCTTAGGAATGAGGAATCTGCAAGTATACTTAGATTTTAATAATATTTGGACTTGGGTTAAGGATGATGCGCTTCATTTTGATCCTGAGCAAACAATTAGCGGAGTATATAATACTGTGACTCCAAATACTAAATCGTTTAGTTTAGGAGTAAATATTGATTTCTAAATGTTAACATCGTAAAAATATTAAAATGAAAAATATATATAAAATACTTTTAGTTTTCACAACGATGTTCTATATAACATCTTGTAGTGAATCGTTTTTAGATCTACAACCACAGCAGAGTATCTCGGATGACAGCTTTTTGCTGACGTTCCAAGATTTTGAATCTGCAATTGTTGGAGCTCATGATCAAATGCAAAACACAAATTGGTTTGGACGCTATTCTTTATTGGTTCCAGATGTAATGGGTGAAGATGTAAAGCAAAACGCAAGTGCCAATAGAGCCAAAGAATGGGCCGAATACAATGGTAATGAAACTGATTTTATTCCAGAAAATATTTGGAGAGAACTTTATGAAGCCATTAATATTACAAATAGAATAATTAATTCACCTTTTGAACCGCTTTCAGAAGTGCAGGCGGATTATAATAACATTGTTGGTCAGGCACATGCTATTAGAGCTTTAGCGCATTTTAATTTGGTTAATCATTATGGACAGCATTATACTTTTACATCAGATGCTTCTCATCTCGGAGTCCCTATTGTTCTTCAGTTTGATGTAGCTAGTAAACCAACTAGAAATACGGTTGCAGAAGTTTATCAGCAAGTAATTTCAGATTTCAACACAGCTATTGGATTAATGAATATGGATCCTTCAAATGCAGGGTTTTTCTCAAAAGAAGCTGCCCAGGCACTTCTTTCAAGAGTTTATCTTTATATGGAGGATTACTCCAATGCAGAATCAATGGCAACAACAGTAATAAATAGCGGGAAATTCAGTTTAGCATCAAATGCGAATTATGCCACACAATTTCTAGATGGAAATTCTTCGGAAGCAATTTTGGAAATAAATTATAACCTTGCAGATAATCCTGGTTCAGACCATTTAGGTGGTATGTACAAAGAAACTGGCTATGGGGATTATTTACCTGCTGATGATTTATTGAACCTTATGACGGATGGTGATGTACGTAAAACTATGTTCCTTCCTGACGCAAATTTACAAGGTATTTATGCCAGTACCAGAGTGAATAAATTTCCGAGTTCAGGTGCTAACATTGCAACAGACAATATCCCGGTAATTAGGCTTTCTGAAGTTTATCTGAACAGAGCTGAAGCCAGAGCTCAATCAGGTTCTAATGAATCAGGAGCTCAAGATGACCTTAATATGATTAGACAACGAGGATTGGCTACAGCTCCAGATGTTACTGCTACCGGAAGTGCATTGATAGATGAAATTCTTATAGAAAGACGAATAGAACTTTGTTTTGAGGGACATAGAATTTATGATGCCACAAGAAATCAACAAGATATTGTTAGAGTTAATTGTACTTCTACAGTTTGTACAATTTCCTACCCTAATGATCGATTTATTTTACCAATACCAGATGGTGAAACCAATTCTAATCCTAATATAGAAACTCAACAAAATCCTGGATATTAATATAGGATTGATTTAAATATTCTAGTAAAAAGCCTCATCTAATTAGATGAGGCTTTTCTTGTACTGAAGGCGGTAGTACTTTTCATTGATTCCTTTCAATACACTTTTACATAATTATTCCATTTTAACTTGTAAATACAATGCATAACCCTAATTTCTTGATGGTTGTGATGCTTGCACTAACTTGATTTGGTTTTTATTAATTTGGATTTTACCGTACAAATTTTTAAAAAGTTGTACGGTAATTTACTTTCAGTTTGCCCTTCTTTTAAATTATTGGCTATTCTATTAATTGACAAACTTCCTAAACACACAAGTTAATTTTAATCCAACCAAATACCATCAAAGCTCAAAAAAACACTCTAATTGGTCGATGTGTAAGACTTAAATCGACCCGCAGACCCTAAATTAGTTAAAGACACTAAGAAGGTCTAATAACTCACACTAATTTTTTGGCAAGTATGAAGCTTTTATATAATATAACAGCTTTAAGTCATTGAAAAGAGTTGGGGTAATTTCTTCAGATTTCCCATTCAGCGATAGAAAAAGGTCATCGAACATTAAATCTGATACAATAATCGAATTATTGAAAATTCTATAAATTACCCATTTAACTTAGCTATCAAGTTAGAGAAGTTAATCTTATTTGTAATCTCTAGTTATGATAAAAGGTTAAATAGGTTTGAGAAATATTATTCTAATCTTTATCATTTTAGATTGGTTGGTAATTGTAGAATGAATAAGGAGGTTTTTAATAATCTCCTTATTTTTTATATACCCAATTAAAACTAAATATTTTTAATATCTGTATCTTTAGATTAAAATTAAATAATGAAAAAACCAACTATCGCTGGAAAAACACCTTTACCTGTTGAATTAATTTCAGGTAAAACTTACGCATGGTGCTCATGTGGAGAATCTTCCAACCAACCATTTTGTGATGGCGCTCATAAAGGTTCTGGATTCAAACCTCAGGTTTTTAAAGCGGAAGTATCGAAGAAAGTATACTTATGTAATTGCAAACATACATCTAACCCAGGCTTTTGTGACGGTACACATGCAAAATTATAGTTTAATAGTTATTGAAAGATAAGTAATACTTCAAAGGATAAGAAAGTTGGATTATGGTCAGATCCAAATCCAATCATGCCTTCTAAGTGGAGAAAGAATTAATTTAAGGTTAATATCAGAAACAGCTATTATAGCAGGCGATTTACAACTTATTTTTATTTGGTTGGTAATAATGAAGGCTAACGGTCTTGTGTATGGCTTCTTTGCGGAAAAATCTACAGGATTTTCCGAGTATACACAAACCAAGCAATTAGTTATACACGTTGTTACTTGTGTTTTTTATTTACATTTTTTCTTTAATTGTTTTTCTCCAAAAGTAAATTCCAAAAACACAAGTAACAATTGTAAACATAATTCCATTTTCTCCAAGCCAATGTTCTGTTCCTTCAATTTTTGTTGTTAAAGGAGGCATTATTTTTTGTATATAAACATTACTTACTGCGTGGAAAATTACTGCTGGCCAGAGACTTTTAGATTTAAAAGTATAGTATGTCATAGTAAACGACATAAAAATACAAGTAGTCAAAAAGGCTAAAAATTCCAATATGGCATTATTACTATAGTAAACGAACAATGGCCAATGCCAAGCTGCCCAAATAATTCCACTAAAAACAGAAACACCCGTAAAAGAAAGCACTTTTCTTAATTCATAAATAAAAAAACCTCGCCATCCAATTTCTTCTCCTAAAGTGGTTGCTGCTGATCTAATAACTTCAATAGTTCCTAACAAGAGTATGGCTATTACTACAATAGGTATGGTGTCTAAAGTTCCTATTCCCATTAATTGAAGTTCTTTAGCCCATTCAGTAATAACTTCTACAGTGGCTAAATTTCCAAATCCAAAAATCCAGATGAGTATATAGGTAATTATACCAGCTAAAGCTGGAATAAAATAAGACCATCGAATGTATTTCCAATCTGCCCAATTCCAATTAAGAGATGAAATTCTACGCCCTTTTATTTTTAGGGTGATAAACGCAGCTATCGCAGGAGACCACATGATAGCCCCAACATATATTCGTGAAGGATATAAATTTACTATTGCATAATGGAAAGGCGAAGTAAGAATAACAACTAATACAAGAAACAAAAATATTGTTTTCCACGCTTTTTTTCGTTCCGATATTTTTTCTAACATAATGGTTTAATGATTGGTTTGTTAATGGAAGACGAAGAACTATGCGTTTTGTAACATTGCGGCAAACGTCTGTACGTTTGGTTAATTACGATGTTGAGCAACTAATTTAGCACCTAAATCAAAGATGAATATACCATAGAAATGTTCGGAAGTACACAGTGACCAAACAAATAACGATGCGAGTTTTAGTAACTCGTTTTATTTGTTCGCGTTTTCTACATCTAACAATATTTTATTAAGTGCTTCTCTATCAAGCCATTTTCCTTTGATCACAACACCCAAAATTGTTTTTGTGTTTCTAATATCGTCTAGTGGGTTGTTTTCTAATAAAACTAAATCGGCTAGTTTTCCTTCAGTGATTGTGCCGCTTTGAGCAATTGTATTTAAATAGCGCGCAGGATTTACTGTTGCTGTTTTAAGTGTTTCGTATGCTGAAAGCCCTGAACTGTTTATTAATTCTAATTCGTGATGAAGCGAAAAACCAGGAAGAAACAAACCATAAGTGTCACTACCTGCCATCAATGGCACGCCTTGATTGTGTAGTAGTAGCGTGAATTTTTTTTGCCATTCTAATTCTTTGTTAAGTCGAATTAATGATTCTTCCTCGGTAAACCATAGTTTTGTTCGGTAATTTACTTTATCAGAATTCCAATAATCAGCATAATGCTTTGGAAGATATTTTTTGTTTTTATCTTTTGCTAACATTGCAGATTTATTCTTATCTGCATAGCGACCTATCATTTCGAAAATTCCTAAAGTTGGCGACACATAAATGCCACTTGTTTTAATTTCTTTTGCTGCATTATTTAAGAAGGCGATAGAACTGCTTTGCTCTTTATTAAAAATATTCATAAATTCTTCTATATGTGCTATAGATTTCATTCTTAGTGAATATTCTAATGGTAATTCACGTTGTCCGTGACCTACGACTTGAACATTTTCTTTTTGAGCAACTTCTAATAGCTTTAAATATGTGTCCTTAGGAAGATTGTCAGCTATTTTTAAATAATCGTAACCTCTTTTTTTATGATGTTTTATTATAATTTCTACAGCATCTATATGA
Organism: Flavobacteriaceae bacterium; assembly: GCA_023954685.1. GTDB lineage: Bacteria > Bacteroidota > Bacteroidia > Flavobacteriales > Flavobacteriaceae > JAGSHF01. The sequence continues at coordinate 5,244 of JAGSHF010000085.1, forward strand.
TTAAAATGCGCTCTTTTTAGATAAGGTCCAGTAGTGTAATAATGGGGAGATAGAATAGCGTTTTTTTGAGCAAGCTCTCTTATTTTTATATGATCTTGCCCCTCATATTCTGCCATGTTTCTTGCAGTGGTAATTCCGTTCGCAATTAAAAGCTTGAACTCATTCTCAATATTGTTTTGTAGATGGAAATGAGTCTCTACTAATCCGGGTATTAAATATTTACCAGAAGCTTGAATTGTAAGATTAATTTTATGAGTTATTGTATTAGACGCCGGTTCAATTTTCAATATTTTACCATTTTCTATAATTACCCTTTGATTAACAATTAAGGTGTCAATGTTCATTGGTATTACATTCACATTCTCAAACGAAATTATTTTTGTTTGAGCTTTACAAATGGAAAATAAAATAAAAAAGAGTATCAATAAATGATTTTTAAGTGTGTGCATAATTATGGTGTTTAATTAAAAGTATATGCGCAAACTTATGTTGAAGTACGTATAGTTAGGTTCAGAATTGTGAACTTATGAGAAAATAGAACCTATTGATTTCTGAACTCACTTGGAGTCTGTCCAGTTTCTTTTTTGAAATTGGTATGAAATGATGTTTTAGAATTGAAACCACATTCTAAACCTATTGAAAGTAAACTGTATTTATTAAACATAGGGTCATTAATCATTTCCTTGATGTCCTTTACTCTGTATGAATTAATAAATTCTGAAAAATTAATTGATGTGTTCTTTTTTATTATCTGCGAAAGATAGCCGCTACTTATGCCAAGCTGTTCCGCTACAGTATCTCTACTTAAATTTGGGTTGTGATGTATTTTTTGTTCTTCTAATAAAATTATCAGTTTTTTAAAATGTGGACCTTCTTTTATTTCAGAATCAGAAAGTGTATGGATAGACTTCTTTACAATACCTCGTATTTCATATTGGTCATTTGACAATTTGAATTGATATAAACCTTTATAGATTAGCCAATAAATAAAAATCGAGACAAATGTCCACAAATAAGTTAAGGGCAATTTTTCTGAATATATGAAGCGATAAGCCTCTAATAGTATGCCATACAACAGTATTAAAGAAAAACTAAACCAAAGATACTTTAGCCATTTCTCACTAAGACTGGTCTTCTTTAAAAAGGTGTATGTATAAGAAAATAAAATCATACAAAGCGAAAATAGTATAGACAAGAGACTAATACTTTTATAAAACAAAGCAATAGACTCTTCGATAATTTCTGGTAGGCTATAGAAATGGAATATTGTACTTAAAGACACCATAATATTGAACAGGCTAAGCACTAAAAATGGAAGAAATAGAATTGTTAATTTGATAGGTTTTATTGAAAATACACCAGATGCTTTATAAAAAAATATAAAATAGGTCAAAGGGTATAAAAATTGCCAAAGTAGTAAGTCTAATATATTTATAATAGTAGGACTTATTCCAATATCCCAGAACCAATTATTTAAACCAACAATTGAAATTATTAATAAAGTAAAACCTAAATATTTATTAATGGAATTTCTAAAGAATTTTGATAGTAAAATAACTAAACTTAAAATAAAACAATGGAGAATTGCGATAAGTGTAAAAATTTCTAAAAAAGAGGTTTTCATTAATAATGCTATACGTTAAGATGAGTTTCCACTAATGCGTTACAACGATCTTGTGTATGATTTCGTTGTGTGTTTCGGCAACTAATTTAGCAATTACAAACCTAATATAAAATCCGTGAGAATTTTCCTGAGTAGGTGAGTACTAGCCCTTAATTATAAGTCTTTTTAGCCACTGTTTTTATTTTTTGTTTCGCAAATTTAAACCTTAAATATAACAACAAGTATCCAATCAAAAGTAATACGAGTAAATGTACAAACCCATTGTTTATGTTTTTGAGCTTAGCACCTTCTGAAGCTAAAGAATTAAAGACTTTAAAATAAGGGGTTGAAGGTAAGAGGTTAGCAATTAGTTGTAACCCTTTTGGCATGGCGTCAATAGGCCAAATTTAAAAATTTGGTGGCCTTATTACATCGCTATAAACATGCTGTAACAGCCATATTATATTGAGTTGTTATGATATGTCTTAACTCAAATTATGAATAACATTCATGAGTTTTTGTTGCACTTCTGATGCCAGACTACCTAAGCTCTTATTTTGAACAGCACCCATTGAAGCAATTGGATCTACAGCAGAAACTTCAATTTCTCCATTGTCATGTTCTTCTACAATTACATTGCATGGTAATAAAACACCTATTTTATCTTCACTTTGCAATGCTTTGTATGCAAAATGGGGATTGCAGGCACCCAAAATCTTGTACTTTTTAAAATCAACATCTAATTTGTTTTTTAATGTCTTTTTTATATCGATTTCAGTGAGTACTCCAAAACCTTCTTTTTTCAATTCGGCTGTTACTTGCGCGATTGCTTCATCAAAACTTTTCCCTTTGAGTACTGTATTAAAATAATACTTCATAATTTAATGTTTTAATTTATTTTCAACGTGTTCATTTATGGTAAGTTGCGTTAGCTAGGACTAAGTTAGTAAAGAAAAATTAACCTGAGGAAAATCTGTAGGAATTTCCAAATAGGCGAGTACTACCCATGAATGATACATTGTGTTGTGCTTTCGTTATTTTTCTGCTATTTCATGGTTTAGTAAATCCAAAATTTCCAGAACTCGTTTTCGTAGTACATTAGATTGCAGGTTTGCTGCATAATTAACAGAAACTGCCAATGAAATAGTTCCCTCTAACTTTTTACTATTCAATATTTCAATCGGTTTTAGCGCTTTATTTGTCATAGGTTTTTGAAATGGATTTTCACTAGTTCCTTCCAGAATCCATTTTAGGTTTTGATCGTCATTCCACCATTTGTAATATCCATCTCTCATAACTCCAAATTCATTGTACAAATCAGTAATAGATCCCCACACATTTGTATTCCAGATTCCTTCAACTAAAACTAATTCTTTAACGCTAGAAGGCCAAGAAGTTAGTAATTGGTTTAATTTTTCATTCCTAATCAAAAGGATATCACCAGAATTAATAAGGTTATTTTGAATAGGTTTAAAAGTTGGATTGCCAATCATTATACTTAATTGAGAATTAAGACTATCACTATTAACATTTGAAGGAGAATCAATATGTTCAAGAATTTTATTGGCCGCTTTAATTATTCTTTTACGATGCGTTATTTTTTGCTCTAATTGTAAAAGATTGGCATTGTATTCATCTTTTAATTGAATTAATATTTGTTGTTCTTTGGCATTATTTTTTCTTCCTTCATTCCATGTATTAATTTGAAGAGCAATCAAAATTCCGATAACTACAAGTATTATTTCGCCAATGGCATACTTGAGATACTTTCCAGTTTTTCCTTCTGCAAGTAGTCGTTGTCTAATGTGTCTGAAGAACTTAATCATGATTTGTACTTTTAATTTCTCCGCAAGCGGCTATCACTACCAAAGATCTAACAGACCTTTGATTTTGCGTTGCAAAATTTTGTAGCGATAATCTAAAGAATTTTATCATTGGTTAGCGGTTGGTTATAATGAAGCACAACGTGTTTGTGTATGGCTTGATTCGTGGTTAAGCACCTAATTTAGCAAATAAATCACAGATAGAATATTTCGCAGGAATGTTCGTAAGTCGGTAGTGAACTAGCAATTAATTATAAATGGTGTTGGCATAAGTTTTTATTCGTCCAACTTTTCAAATTCCACTTTAGCTTTTGCTTTTCCTTTCGAATTTGTGTCCAAATACAGTTCATATCCTTTAAGCAGTGCTACTTTTTTTATTTCAGCTTTTTTAATAGTTATAGTTTCAATAATTTTTCCATCCTTTTGCGTTCTAATAGAAAACTCCCTTTTTCCAATGTTTTCGACAATGGCAAAGCAATTTTGTCCATCATAAGGATTTTTCATTGCATCTTGTCCAGGTCCTTTTCCAGTTATGGACATACTTTGGGAAGGTTTCAATTCAAATTCAGCTTGAGCGAACGTTTCGTATTGCGTAAAGAAAGTCACACAAAGTACTATAATCAGTTTTTTCATTTTCCTTAATTTTTTTTCTTAATGTTTAAAATTATGTAGCCTTATTTCTGGACGGGTCATAATGTTTGCCAATGGTCTAGTGTATGGTTTCGTTGCGTGTTTAAACATTAAAGTTAGCAATTAAATCACAGATAGAAAGTCCCCAAGAACTTTCGCAAGTAGGCAATAATCAAGCAATTGCTTATACATGTTGTTGTGTGCAGTTATATTACAATATTATTGGTTATTTAGTCAATAACCATAGCACACGGTCATATGAAAATATATAATGGACCAAGATTATTATTCCAAAAATCAAGCTAACATGGTTCCATCCAATATCATCAAGTGACCAAACCGCAAGGCCAAAAACTCCAAACTCGATAATCAAACGGATTAAACCAGACGTTTTAACTGGAGCCGAGCCTGAACGACTAGGATCATTTGGGACAGCAAAAGTTCCCCAAATAATAGCTAAAATAATAGGTAAACCAATTGCTATAATGATCCGAAACCAACTTTCATTTTGTTTCCAACCCCATATTCCGAGCGAAATAAGAGCTGTGATTTCCAATAAAAACCTCAATATTAGATTTACTGGATGTGATCCCATGTGATTTAAATCTTTAGTTTAAAATTCCGAAATAATCTCAGCCAAAGCCCCTGTTTTAATGACTAGACACTATGTATTCATATCATGAACACTGGAATCAAATATAGGATTTGATTCCCTAAGCTTACTCACAGGAATTGAGGCTAACTGCATGGATATATCTTTATAAAATTCATCGCTAAGCATAACGGCATGCGTATTCCACCATTCTCGACGACCAGGAGAACTATGAAGTTGTAACCAATACTTCGCCTTTCCATTGTATAATGTTTTATTTATAGCGCCTTGCTTATAGAGTTTATAGCACATTTCCCACATCCATGTTTCGTGCAGACACCATAAGGTGAATCGTTGTTTTTCCCATTCTGTAAGCGTATTTAAGTCTTCATTACCGCGCAAGGCAATTTTATATAATTCTGGATTACCACTTAACATCTCAGTCAATGTTCGTGAATATTCATACACAGAAGCGGTGGCTTCTCCTCGAAGTTGTTTGTTATTCTGTTTGACCTGAACAGAAAGGTATATTAATGTTATTATAACGCCTATGGCTCCTAGAATACTGGCTATTGCACTTAATGCTTCCCAATTCATATTCAATTGTTTTTAAATTTACCAAAATGCCATAAAACGCCGGAAGGATCATGGAGAAAAAACTCGTAGCCCCAAGCTTTAGATACTATTTTAGATAATCGGACATTTTTATATTTTTCAGTCAATTTTAAATCCTTTATGGTTTTCAAAGTGTTTTCTAAATGATCAACTTCAAAGAAAATCATTGAATTATCAACCCAATCTTTTACATAAGCATCTTGTAAATAAAATCCGAACTTTTCTATATAGAAATAAGACATATTTTCAGATGTAATGACTTCCTCAAAGCCCAAATCCTTATAAAATTCTCGAGAAATTGTATAATTTTTAGAGCCAATAAAGGTTCTGATTGATTTTCCTGATATTTTCATTTTTCAGCGTTTCTATAAATTAATGACAATGGTTTTGTAACCTATTAGTTTGGTTCCTAATGCATCTAATTTAGCAAATACAAACCAAATAGAAAATCCTAGAGGATTTTTGTAAATAGGAGGGTACGAGCTATGAATTATACAAGTAGCTTACATACGTTTCTTATTCTAAATATTTAATGTACTATCGGTAAACTGAATTTTTTCTACTTTTTTTAATACGTTAACCCCATCTCTATCAGTAATTAAATCAGTTACTATTATACAATTTGATTCTTTTTGTACATGATATTCAGCTGAACTACCTGAAAATATAACGGTGTTAATTCCACTATTTCCAGTAATACAATTGTTTAATTCGTTAATAATGATCTTGACATTATTTCTGCCAAGAAGTGTAATGTCTTTTAGGTATCTTGAGTGATTGGTGTAAGGAATATTTGAATTATATTTCAAGCTAAAAACACCTTTAAAATCCTTATCTATTCTAGCGTTATAGGTTATATATGGGTGAAAGTATTTATTGTCCATCAACTTAAAACCAAGGGCATCTTTTTCATTCAATTCATCTCTTGTTTTAGCGTTGTAAATACCCCACATTCCTCCACCTGAATTTTTCCAAGCTCCCCACAAACCATAGTAGGTGTCTATCACAGAAGCTAAATATTCTTGCGAAAGACTATTTTCTGCTTCAAGCTCTAATATCCAATCTTTCTCTCTTTCGTTAGACGCCCATATTTTATTTTTCAATCCATTGATTTGAGCTGCTCTTATTTCTTTTTGAAACTCAGGCTGTGCTCCGGGAAGTGAGTTATGCCCATCTACTCCAATACCATTATCATGCACAAAATGTAAAATCTCCTCATAGGAAGCATCCCTATGCTCGTAATTTTGATTGGTATACCATGCGTGACCCTCAACTTGGATTTCATTATGGAATAATGCTTGACCAAATATTCCAGTGAGCATGACTCTAATAGAGTTTATGAGATGGCCATCATCTTGACCATTTAGTAAGGTTAAAACAGCCTTGTTTTCGACCATTTTATTAGCAATATCACTTTTGTTATTCCCGTATTTAGAACCTTTATAATCTGTGAGATAATGCTCAAGAATATTTCTGCATCGTATGAGTTGTTCGTTTGTTATTTGATTCTGAGCTACAATATGAATTGCTTCACCGTTTGGTGCTGCTATCTTAGTATACCTATCAAAAGTTTTGAAAAAACTACTCCCCAAATCAGTTGGGAGTTGAGTAATTCCGAGTTCATCATTAAAAGGATAAATTTGTTTTGGTTCTGAAATTTTTATGTAGGCAAAAAAAATAATTAATACTCCAAACAGAATTAATAAGCTTCTCCAAATAAGTTTAAGTCGTTTATTCATTTTAAGTTTTCTTCATGGATACCAAAATGTTCTTGCATGCATTCGCGGTAGTTTGGCACTAAGATAGCAAAAAGGTGAAAACGTGTGCGAAATTCGGCAGAATTTACAAGACAGAATTTAACTGATACCACCATGAACTAAACACGTTGTAGTGGCCAGATTTTTCGCTTAATATTAATTAGATAATTCTACCTATTTTTTTAGCTTCTGCATCATTTTTTGTACCATTCATTATTCCAATACCATTAAATAATCCAATACTTATGCCAATTTTTGGATCAATGGCAATCACCACAAGTACAATTTCTCTAAGAACTTATTTAAAATACCTTTTAGTTTTATTTTCTGCAAGTAGTCGTTGTCTATTGTGTATGAAGAACTTAATCATGATTTGTACTTTTAATTTCTCCGCAAGCGGCTATCACTCCCAAAGATCTAACAGACCTTTGATTTTGCGTTGCAAAATTTTGTAGCGATAATCTAAAGAATTTTATCATTGTGAGTTAGTTGTTTGAGTAAAGATGC
>JAGSHF010000135.1 GCA_023954685.1 Flavobacteriaceae bacterium
GCCTAACATATGGTAGCTTGGTTTATTCTGAAAAGCAGAAACTGAAAAGTGTATTGGAGTATTTCTCAGTATTAATGCGTTATTACAAAGATCTTGGGTTTGATGCTTTAGAACTAAAAGAATTGCCTTCAATTTATACGCTTGTACCAAACGCTGAAATGAACTATTTGATGTTTATCTTAGAGGCCAAATTAATAAGAAGAGATGTGCTTTCTGTTGTAAACTTCAAGAATACAATAAAAGTGTCAAAGGATAGAATAGCAGGAAATAAACGTGCCATAAAACACCAGTTAGTCATAAAAGAAATGATAACTTTTAGTGAATTTTGGAATGAAATACTCATACCAAACCTCAATGAAAAACATGGCGTTCAACCTGTTCATTCTTTGGAAGAAATTAAAAATTTAAAGCAAAAGTTCCCAAATAATATTAGACAATTTAACGTGTATAAAGAAGATGAAATTGTAGCTGGCGCTACAATTTTCGAAACGAAAAATGTTGCCCATTCACAATACATATCTGGCAATGAAGAAAAAAATAATTTGGGGAGTTTAGATTTTTTGCACTTGCATCTCATAGAACAAGTTTTTAGGGATAAGGCGTATTTTGATTTCGGAATTTCGAATGAAAATTTTGGAAAACAAATTAACGCGGGCTTAAATTACTGGAAAGAGGGTTTTGGCGCGCGAACGGTGACTCAAGATTTTTATAAAGTAGACCTTAATAATATTTATAAACTAGATGCGGTGTTTGTATGATTAAGTTTTTAGATATTAAATCAATAAATGCACGTTTTGAATCTGATTTTAAAATTGAATTTGATCGATTTTTAAATTCGGGACAGTATATTCTTGGAGATACTGTTGCAGACTTTGAAAATTGTTTTGCACAATACTGTGGCGTTAAGTATAGTATTGGCGTAGGCAATGGACTTGACGCCCTTATTTTGATTTTTAAAGCCTATCAGGAACTTGGTAGACTAAATCCTGGTGATGAGGTTTTAGTACCGGCAAATACATTTATAGCAAGTATTTTTGCGATTATCCATGCAGATTTGGTCCCAGTATTTGTTGAACCAAATCCGGAAACATTCAATATAGACCCAAATGAAATTGAAGCTGCAATAACATGGAAGACAAAAGCAGTTTTAGTTGTTCATTTGTATGGTCAACTTGCTGATATGGCAGCGATTAATGCTAAGGCAAAAACTCAAAATTTATTGGTGATTGAAGATGCAGCTCAAGCACATGGCGCCGTAAATGCTAATGGATTAAAGGCGGGCGATTTAGGTGATGCCGCGGGTTTTAGTTTTTATCCAGGTAAAAATTTAGGAGCTTTAGGTGATGGTGGAGCCATCACTACAAACGATGCTGAACTTGCCAAAGTTTTATACCAATTAAGGAATTATGGCACAACATCAAAATATGTAAATGAACATTTGGGATATAATTCTAGACTAGATGTCATTCAAGCCATGTTTTTGAAAATAAAACTCAAAAGCCTTGACGCGGATAACGCAAAACGCCTTGCCGTTGCCATGTATTATGAAAAGCATATAAACAATCCTAAAATAAAATTACCTATGTTTAATGAAAAGGGCAGTCATGTATTTCATCAATATGTGGTTACCATTGAAAACCGTGATGGTTTTAAAAGTTATTTAGACCATCATGATGTTGAAACTTTAATTCATTATCCAATAGCACCACATCAACAAAAAGCTCTAGATTCGTATAATTTTTTATCTTTACCTATAACAGAAACTATTCATAACAGTGTGATTAGCCTGCCCATTAGTCCAGTACTCCCTCAACAGCATATTGAAACCATAGTTGAACTCATAAATGCCTACTAGTTGAGAAAACTCATAAATTACATTAATAAACACGTTTTAGGGGACGGACTTAGGTTGCATTCGGCAACTGTGCTAACTAAAATTCTAGCGGGTTTTTTAACCACTAAATTTATTGCAATTTATATAGGTGCTGAAGGGATGGCCCTTATAGGGAATATGCGCAGTTTTTTAAGTGCTATACAATCTTTTACGACGCTTGGGATGTACAAAGGGGTTGTGAAATATGTTGGGAAGTTTAAAAACGACATCGACAACTTAAGTAAAATTATATCAACATCTTATTATTTGGGTTTTGGAACCTGTATAGTTATTGGCTTAATGTGTTATTACAATGCTACTGCTATCAATAATTTGGTTTTTACTGAAGATTACAATTTTTCTTACATCATCAAAATAATGGCGCTAGCCCTACCTTTTTATGCGCTCAACTTATTTAGTTTTGCAATAATGAATGGCTTTTCCAAGTTTAGAAACTTGATGGTATTCAATATCATTGGGCAAGTGATGGGCCTATGTGTAACCTTATTGTTAATTTGGCAAGACAATATAGATGGCGCACTCATTGCCGTAGTCATTTCTCCTTCTTTAATATTTTTAATTACCATTGTTGGCATTTTAAATCGCAGAAGCCTTATGGATTTAATCAAGGTTTCAAGTATCGATTTTGGGATGTTAAAGAAATTAAGCCCTTATGCTATAATGGCGATTGTTTCTGGGATTATTTTGCCCTTAATCACCTTAGGAATTAGAAATTATATTATTGCAGAAGAAGGTATGAAAGATGCTGGTTTGTGGGAAGCAATGAACCGTATATCTGTGTACTATATGATGTTTATCAACTCATTAATGACACTGTATTTTTTACCGCGTTTTTCTGAGATTGATAATATCAAGGAATTTAGAAATGAAGTCTTCGATTTTTACAAAACGGTAGTGCCTGTTTTTGGGTTGGGCTTATTTGCTGTTTTCTTGCTGAAACCATTTATTATTGCATTATTCTTAACGGATGAGTTTGTAAAAGTAGAAGCTTTATTTGGATGGCAGCTCTTGGGTGACTTCGTAAAAATATTATCTGTTGTGATTGCTTATCATTTCTTAGCTAAGAAGATGTTTCTACATTTTATTATTACGGAAGTGTTTTTGGTGATAATGCTATATATCAGTAGTGTTTATTTGATTGATTTATATGGCGTAAAAGGCGCAAATATTGGCCATTTTGTAAGTTATATGTTATACTTTATTATTATTTTACTCATCTTTGGCGGCTCTATTTTTGGTGTTTTTCCAGATGAAGATCAAAAAGAATTGCTTGGCTAATTACGTGAGATGTTTTGGCGTCCATAACAAGTTCTTAAAGTATAAATTGAGCAGTGTAAAATGAATGACGTAAGAATAAAAATAAGCCATTGATACTCCAACAAACCCATAACGATGTACTAAGAAATAGGTGAGAATTGAAAATACTGCAGCCCATTCAATTTGGAAAAAAATAAAGGCTTTAGTCTTTGCTTTAGATATAAGGATATTACCCAAAACCCAACCATTTATTTTTATGGTATCACCGAGTAAATGAAAAGCCATTAGTGAACTAATCATTAAGAAATCTTTACTCAAGAAAAAAGGTATGATAAGATCTTTGGAGAGATAAACAACTAAGGTAATTACAAGTATAATGGGAAATGTATGTTTCCATATTTTAAAAACTTCTTTTCTTAATGCCCCTCCCGATAATGTTGAAAAAGTAGGTAAAATGTAGAACCGCATTGTGGTGGTTAGAAACAATAAATACATGGCAGAAATACGCCACATGCCTTCCCATGAACCGGCGTGATTTTTGTCAAATTCTGATGACAAAAAATCACGCACAAATAATGTTGCAGAAATTGCACATAGAGGCCCTACAAGTGCCATTATTGAAAATTGGGAGAGTTTTTTAAAATAGCTTATTTTAAATGCCCCAAAAAGTAGATTTAATCGAAATGGTTTTAGTACTAAAATGAGAATTAATGCAACAAGAAACGTGAGTACTTGGTTAATTGCAAAGGCATAAAATGCCCCAATGGTTTTATAATTAATGGTTAGATATACAATAACGATACCGCCAATAATGGTGGAAATTACATTTATTATGACGTATATTTTTATTTGCCTAAAACCATTGAGAATGCTTAAAAATAAGGCGTGAAAAGAAACGCTAATAACGGAAAGCCCCAAGACCACAAGGAATGTACTGTATTTGTTATCTTGAAATAAGTAATATGAAATGGACTCCTTAAAAAGTAGAATGAAGCCAAATACACAAAGCGAAAAGAAAAGGTGGATTTTAAAACTGGTTCCTAATAAACTTTTTAATTCCTCAAGATTTTCTTTGTATTCAGCGCTATATTTTAAAGTGCCATTGAGCGTTCCAAAATTGCTAGTAACATTGGCAATTCTCATAAAATCCTTTAGCTGGCCCAATAAAAACATGCCATCTGTACTCAAGTAAACGGCGACTATCTTATTCGTAATTAATCGAACAATTAAGTTTACAATTGTGCTGATACTTGAATATAAGGAAGTTTTTAAAAAATTCACAAATTAGGATTTAAAGTCAGACCACGCATTAAAAGATTGACCCGTAATTGTTTTCAGCTGTTCAACATCATCATGATATAAAGATTGCAGCCATTTTCTATCATTTTCATTAAGTTTAGGGTATTCTAAGGGTACAGATTTCTTTAATAAGGTATCATTTTTAAGCGTAACTTTTATGGCTTCAATTTTTTCGCTAGATAAAAAATACTTGGCAGGTTTAGTAAATTTATACTTGCCCAATGCCGTTTTTCTAATAAAATGATAGAGTTTAGGGTATTTAAGTTTTACGGTTGGGTTGGATTTTATGGCACTCATATTTTCTAATGGAGGCAGTTCCAAAAACCTAAAACATTCGTTTATTGTTTGAAGTCTGTTGTTTTTTAATTGTTCTAAAGTGATGATTTTAATAGCATTGGATTCAAAAACTTGATAGAATTTATTTAACCAATAGCCATACCTTCCAAAATGATAGTAATAATTAGGGAGGTAGCCGTATTTTTCGAAGGGTCGATTAAGATCATTAATCATACTTTCTTTAAAACTTAATTCCTCTTGCCCTCTGCCCACCATCCAATGGTAATGGGAATAACAGCGATCAATGGGGTTTCTTAATATGAAAATAAATTTTGGATCTTTGTTGTAATGCTGTTTTATTCTGCTAATAAATTCAGGGTAAAACATATATGATGTTGTAGATTCCCCAATGATTTTAGCGTCGTTATTTTTAAATATATTATTGTACTGATTTACGTTCTTTGGTAAATCATAATCTGCACTGTTCCAATATACAGGTTCTTTTATAGTAGACATACAAATATCGGGATGTAAATCTAACAGCTCGTGAAGGCTCGTTGTACCCGATTTCGCTGCTCCAGGAATAAACAAGTTTGGTTTTACTATTTGCATTATTGGTATTTGCGACATAAAGATAAGTGATGCAATTTACGTATTACTTTTCCAATGTTTAAGATACAAATTTCCAATATTGGTATAGTTATGCGCTTTCTCAATAAATGCATGTGCATTTTTTGATATATTTTCAAGTTCAGCAGGATTGTCAATAAGCCATTTCAATTTAGAAACTAAATAATCAACATCAGGTAAAGCATTTATGGCAATGGTATCTTTTGTTAAATGATAGTAATCTAGCCATTCTTGCTCTGCTCCAGTAAAAACCACTTTTCCTTTTGCCATGGCTTCTAACGCATTATAACCTTGGTCATAAGCATAGACTTGATCTAAAAGAATATGACAGTTTTCAAAAGCTTTAATATAAGAGTTATATGGTAAGTTTTCTGCAGTTATAACATGTATTTTATCACCATATATTTCTTTAATTATAACGAGTGCTTCTTCAAAAAAACGATTGCCTTTTTTAATGTAGTTCATGCTATTAATACCATGGAAAATGATGATTTTGTCCTTAATATTGACGGCGCGGTTCTGAATTTTTTCTAAGTTAATTGGATTGGGAACCAATCCTAGATACTTAGGATTTCCTTGTAAAGGCAAGTGATAATCTATATCTGACGCCATTACGCCATCTACGGTTTTAAATATGTAATCGTGAAGTTTTTTATAGTTAGGCTTTAAATATTTAAGAATGAATTGATAGTGTTTCTTTAGGTTAGGATCATTATGAAGTGGTGTTAAAATAGAATATCTAAATTTCTTTTGATGTGCAAACAAGACACTTGTATAGTCTGTTCCACAAGATAATAGAAACATTTTTTTATTCTGTGTTTTTATTTTTTCTAATAGTTTAATTTCTAAATCAGGGCGAGTTTTTATACTTGTTTCATTTATTAATTGAACTACATCATAGTTGGACAATCTTGGTAATATTTTTTTAAACCTATAATAGTATTCGAGTTCAATTAAGTTAATTTTAGTGAACTTAAATATTATTTTAACAGGCCATTTCAATAGTGAAGAAAGCATGAATTTGGCAGTGTAATCAATATCAACAGGGTAAGATTTAAAGCCATCTTTGGTGCCTACTAATAAAACGTCGTGCCCTAATGCCAAAAGACCTGCTTTCAAACTGTTATGAAGTCCGCTGTATTCTCCAATTAATAAAATCCTCATGAATTTGATTACATTTGTTTTCAAAGATAAATTTTAATGCCAAACATCGCCAAAAAAAAAGTGCCTTTAGAAATTCTTGTGGCGACAATGCATAGGTCATCATTATTGTTCTTAGAGGCGATGTTTCCACATGCTTCATTTTGGGAGTACTCTATTTTGGTTATAAATCAAACGACACAAGCACAGTTACTAGAGTCCACATATGATAACGTTAGAGTTATAAATTCATTTGATAAAGGTTTACCTAACAGTAGAAACCTAGCTATAAAACATGCAGAGGGAGAAATTTGCCTTATAGCAGATGATGATGTTGTCTATGCTTCTGATTTTGATACTATAATTCGATCTGGATTTGATAAGTATGAGAATGCCGATATGGTCACTTTTCAAATGCATGATCTGCAAGGAAGGCTTTTTAGAGACTATATGGATATTGAACAGCATGATAAGAAGTCTATTGCTACTGCCAATTCAGTAGTTATTGCATTTAAAAGAGAAAAGGTGTTGAAAGCATCCGTTAAGTTTAACTCTTATTTTGGTCTTGGCGCTGAATTTGAAACCGCAAATGAATACGTGTTTTTAAGGAATGCCTTAAAATCAGGACTAAAATTATTTTATGTTCCGGAGGTCATATTATCTCATGATTCTTATTCTTCTGGTCAAGATATAAGCTCAGATCGTGTTATTTATGCGAGAGCTGCGTTATACTATAAATATTCTGGTAGCTTAGGTTATTTAAGAATTATTAAAGTTTTATTTTTGGCATATCAAGATGGACAAATTCCAAGGAATGAAATTAGTAACAAAGTAAAAGTAGCTTTTCAAGGTATTGCAAAATACAAAAGCCTTGTTCGGTAAAGTTTTGATTTGTGATAATATATTAAAAGGATTTATGAGTGAAGTACAAATTATAGAAATCCCAAAAATTGTAGATGAACAAGGGAGAGGGAAATTATCATTCGTAGAAAAAGATATAATTCCGTTTCTAATAAAGCGTGTCTATTACTTATATGACGTGCCTAGTGATGCCTATCGCGGGGGTCATGCTCATAAGGAGTTACAGCAATTTTTAATAGCTTTGAGTGGTAGTTTTGAGGTGCTATTAGATGACGGTAAATCTAAACAAAGAGTCATGCTGAACAAACCTAATAAAGGCTTACTAATACCGACCGGAGTTTGGCGAGAATTGGATAATTTCTCTTCTGGTGCTGTCTGCCTCGTGTTGGCTTCTCAAGAATTTGATGAATCTGATTATATAAGGGACTACGATGAATTTATCAATTCATATAATTAAAGTGTACATAAGTAACTAAGACGATAAGTATCAAACACAAAAAGGTTAGGTGAGGTTCCTATTAAGTTGGCTTTCATCTTAGCTTCAAAAGTGCGATATAACCAAATATAAATTTGTATTAGTCCTAACGATTTTAAAATATTATAGGCGCGAAGTAAACTGATATTATGAGCAATTATTTTTTCAGAAGCATTGAAATAATGTAACGCTTCAACAGCATTTCTTGTTTTTTCTAAAAACTTACTATTACTGTCTAAACCCAAATGATAGACTTCATTATTAATGTGATTTATCTTAACATGACGCGCTTTTAACTGAGCGCTAAATAAGTAATCAAGACCATAAATATTTATATTTTCTTCATTATTGATACTTAAGAACGAGGAACGTTTAATCATGAAATTAGCAGAAATTATGACTTTATAAGGATTTTTGTTTCGCTTGTTGGCGTCAATTTCTTCTCTGTGTTTTCCAAATGTATATCTAAGTGATTTGGTATTGTCTTCTAATTCATAATCGTAAGTGAAACCACCAAAAATGGCTTCGAAAGATTCTTTTGTGCAGTTTAGATAATTTAATAAATAATTTGATGATTTTGGTTTTGAGTCGGCATCAACAAAAAGCAGCCATTCATATTGCGCTTCTTTTGCAAGACGCAGCCTATTGGCTTTGCTCCCTACATTTTTAATGTTTTCAATAAACTTTGAATTGGTAAGTGAGTTTATGTGTTGATTTTGTTTATTATGCTCAGAAAACGAGCCATCATCCATACA
>JAGSHF010000150.1 GCA_023954685.1 Flavobacteriaceae bacterium
AACTGAATGAATTCTGAGGCATAAAGGTTCATATACACCCAAAAACAAAAAAACCTCAGTGTTTACTGAAGTTTTTCATTAGCTAACTATCTAAACCCGAAGGTTTAATGTTAACAACACAACTGTCTTTTTGTCTAAGACTTTGCGGTCTGGACGGGACTCGAACCCGCTATTGCTAATATATATTGTTGTAAGCTTTTTATTCTTCCATCGCCTTGCGCACTTTGAACATGATTGCAAGATTGTTAAGGAAAGGGATGAAGTTATATGGTCCCATAGCTTCCTCATTTCGTGGTATTGGATGAACTTTGATACTAGAGTCAATTGCAGCAATATATTCCACCATTTCTTCTCTTTCATCGTCAGGAAGACCGCCACCAATGGCTATAAAGTCTATCGACTCAGTTTCAATGATTTCCTTAATCCTGTCTTTTGAATTACTGGCAATTACGTTTCTGCCATATCTTTCCCATTCTTCAACTAAAACATCTAAAGTTGATTGCAATCTTCCTATTGCTAAAATTTTTGGTTCCATAATTTTTTCAGTATTTTCTTTAGTAGTATTTGATTTGTCCGCAGAGCACCCTACAAAGGTAGCCGCCAGAATAACAATTGCAATGAATTTTACCATATATCATAATTTTTCAAACTCCATTTCTATCGGTTGTTCCAGTAATTTTGAAATTGGACATTTTGAGCCAATGGTTAATAATCGTTCTACTTGTGAGTCGTCAGGGCGTTTTTCAAAAGTGACGGCTTTAACGATTTTTTTGATTGATTTCCCTTCAGAAAGAACATCTTTCAGTTTCACATCTACATTAATATTTCCTAAATCCCATCCTTTATTGTTCGCATACATTTTTATGGTAATTGCAGTACACGAAGCAAGAGCAGTTAGTAAATATTGTGCAGGGTTTGGAAAACTATCAGAACCACCTATGGATATAGGTTCATCTACCATTATGGTGTGATTAGTAGTTTTTATTTCCACTAAGTATTTTTCCTCACCCAAGGTGCCGTTTACATATAAGGTTTCCTTCATTTTTATACTGCTTTTTTATTCTGTATTTCTTTAAACTTAAATATTGATTTATATGACTCCTTATTAGCAAAGAATAAGAATTGGTTCATTGCCATAGCAGTAAAAGCTCCTCCAATTCCTGCAGGGTCTAAAAAAAGATGGAACAAAAAGGCATTGATTAATACTGGAAATAGTATTACTAGTGCTAATGGTTGAAATCTATTAAACAATAGCATTAGCCCCGTTACAATTTCTACGATGGCCACTGCCTGCATTAAGTAGCCGCTTTTAACTAAGGCTCCCATAAATTCACCAGCCGCTTCTGGCAGTGGAGGCATGGGCATGAATTGTAGAAATTTGTTTAATCCAAATATCAGAACCATTAATCCTAATAGTATTCTGACAATAAGTTTTGCTTTTTTCATTTGTAGTAAAATTTAATTTATACAAATGTCTGTACTTCTGAATTTCTAAGGATTCACATAGATGAAGAAATGAAGTTATTCTCCTTTCGCTATTTTGCTCCTAATTGTGCTAAGAGTTTGAGGCATGATGCCTAAGTAAGAAGCAATCATTTTTTGGGGGACTCTATTAGGCAGCTCTGGATATGTTTCTAAAAAATAATTATAGCGGTCAACAGCAGGTGACCCAATAAGCATAAGTATCCTGCGTTGCATCTTTCCAAGGTTTCGAGACATCTTCTTCATGTTTTGCAGTAATTTTTCTTTTGAAAGGTCAGCTTCCTTTAGGTAATCTTTCTTTAATAGTACTACCTCTGAATCCTCGAGGCAATCGATGTATAACGTAGTGGGTTCATTAAATTCTACCGCATCAATGTCTCCTGTAATCCATCCTTCAGAGGCGAACATATAGATGTGCTCTTTTCCAGTGCTGTCGATAATGTAACTTCTAATAAGTCCCTTTTTAACGAAGATTGCATTGGCTTTTAACTGGTTCGGTTGTTGAATGAATTCACTTTTTTTAAAGCGTTTAAGGTTAGAGTCAGCTTCGATATTTAGAATTTTTTCTAATTCACTCATGTTTCTATTAATTGCTTACAACGGTTTGTGAATAATTAGTAGCGGATTATTACACTAATACTTTCTTATAAACGCAAGATACATAAAAAACAAAAACGGTTTGAGAACATACCCAAACCGCTATTGCTTATACATATTGTTGGCGTGTCGTTTTTTACATTCCTGCAAATTTAATCCCTGTTAATTCTGCCATATCTTTTTTCCATGTGGTAATATCTCTTTGCTCAAATTGGTTCAAATGATTGTGTCCACATGCTCTCGCCATAACTTTCATCAATTCTGTTGAAGCAGAAAAGAAATTATATAACTGTTGCGCAGATTTATCTACATTCAATAATTTTCTTAATTCAGGTTTTTGAGTTGCAATTCCGGCTGGGCAATTGTTCGTGTTACACATTCTTGCTGCTACACATCCGATAGATTGTAATGCAGAATTTGATAAAGCTATACCATCAGCTCCTAAAGCCATGGCTTTAATAAAATCATCTGGAACTCTAATTCCTCCTGTAATAATAAGTGTAATATCTTTTCTATTTATTTTATCTAAATAATGTCTTGCTCTTGCTAAAGCAGGAATAGTAGGAACAGAGATGTTGTTTCTGAAAATCAATGGTGCAGCACCAGTTCCACCACCTCGTCCATCTAATATGATATAATCTGCACTTGCGTCTAAAGCAAACTGGATGTCTTCTTCAATATGATTTGCAGATAATTTAAAACCAATAGGAATTCCTCCTGTAACTTCTCTTACTTTATTTGCGAATTTTTTAAAATCTTCTGTTGTATGCAAGTCATCAAAAGTTGGTGGCGAAACTGCAGGTGCACCTTCTTTTAGGTTTCTTACTTCTGCTATTTTGCCAATTACTTTATTTCCCGAAAGGTGTCCGCCAGTTCCTGTTTTAGCACCTTGTCCGCCTTTGAAATGAAAGGCCTGAACTCTTTTTAGTTTATCCCATTCAAAACCAAATTTAGCAGATGCGTATTCGTAAAAATACTTACCATTGGCTTGTTGTTCGTCATCTAACATTCCACCTTCTCCTGAACAGATTCCTGTTCCTGCCATTTCTGCTCCTTTGGCTAAAGAAACTTTTGCTTCCTCAGACAATGCCCCAAAACTCATATCCGAAACAAATAATGGTATGTCTAACTTTAAAGGCTTCTTTGCATTTGGTCCAATGATTAATTCAGAGCCCACGGCTACATCTTCCATCAATGGTTTAGTTGCCATTTGAGCAGCCAATAATTGAATGTCATTCCAGCGAGGCAATTCGGGAATAGGAACACCCATAGCACCCATTTCTCCATGATGTCCTGTTTTAGACAAACCATCTTTAGCCAGAGCTTTGATGTAAGCTAATGTTGGTTCTTCTTTTGTTGAACCAGAACTAACTGGTTCTGATGTTTCAGTTGTAGTACTTTCTTCTTTTAGTGTCGCATGTGTACCGTCACAATAGGGTGGATTCTTAGTTTGTTTACACATACATAAATAAGCATCTCCAGATTCATTTGCTACAAATTTTTGAGGTGTAATATCTTTTGTACTATGAGAACCATCACAATAAGGCTGATTATTACTTAATCCGCAGGCACACCAATATTGTTCTTCTCCTTTTTTTAATGCTACTTTGATAGGTTTTCTATCTGCTATTTTTGGTTTGTCCATCTTGATATTTTTAAAATTTCTATTTTCTAGATAGTATCATGAATGCTCACTAGAAATACTGTCTTTCACCAATGGTGATACCTTACTTCCAATCAATTCGATTGATTCCATTAATTTCTTATGATAGAGTCAAGATCCATTTATCAGAGGTTCTATGAATAATTAAAAAGCTCAATTGGTATTATTTCAATGTAAAATATTTATGAATTACCTTTTGGATGAGAGGAATTCCAACTACCCCAGCTGGTAACCCAATCAATATTCCAATACCAATGCTTTTCAACCATGCAAACATGAAACCAGGGAAAAACCCATTGTTAATCCACATCATAAAAAAGGACATTACAATGGACATCAAAACAACGATTGCTACTCCTTCTATTAATCCATATACTTTCTTACTTACTTTCATTGTTCTATAATTTATCAGGATCAGTTATTACTTCTAATAATGCAGGTCCTTCAACTTGAAATAACTCCTTCATTTTAGCTTCAATTTCTAAATTATTCTCTGCTCTTAATCCTGTCATTCCGTATGATTGATCGGAGTTGTCTAATATTTTATGCCAATTTTTCTTTAAAGTCATTGAGTTAATTTTGGTACTTCTAAATAGTATATGAATTTTGCGATATTTTTTGTGAATAAATCAACTGTAATGTGTTCTAGGTAAGGTGTTTCGGAATCGGTATGTAAGATCATACGTGATGTTGTGTTTTCATCTGCAACATCAACGTTTAAATCGAATACATTGATTACTCGTAGTTTTTTCTTGGTAGTTTGTTGAACATAATCACCCTTTATCGTGAAATAGTAGTCAATATTGGTAGTTATTTCACCGTTACCAAAAAGATATATGGTTTGCTCCTTGGAAACGTATTCTTGTGAATACGATACCATGGAGACCATCATAAGTAATAGTGTAAATAATAATTTCATAATCGTGTTCCTTTCAGTAAGTTGATAGAAATTTACAGACTCATATGTGAGCCATCACAATAAGGAGGATTCTTTGTTTGTTTGCACATACAGATAGCGGCTGTTTTAGCTTCTTCTGCCTTAAATACATTTGGCGTAAACTCGCTTCCTGCGTGCGCTCCATTGCACCAAGGCTGATTTTCTGATTTACCGCATGCACACCATGCATATGTTTTGCCAGCTTCTAATTGTTCCATTTGCGGAGATGTACCCGCTACTTTTGCTTTGCTCATAAATTATTAAATTTTTATTTTAGCAAAACTAAAAACTATGAAACGCCTATGCATTCATGTAGATGAACAAATCACAGAATTATTATTATTTTTTGGTAATTTCTCCTCGAATAGTGCTTAAAGCTTGTGGAGTAATCCCTAAATAGGAGGCGATCATTCGTTGAGGAACCCTATTGGGTATTTTAGGGTATGTTTCTAAAAACAATTCATAGCGGTCTTTTGCTGAAGCACTCATTAGCATGAGTACTCTTCTCTGCAAAACAGCAACTCGTCTTGATAAAAGATTGACATTTTTTTTTAGCTGAGCAATGTTTAGCTCAGATTTAATTAGTAAGCTTCTATCCAAAATAATTACTTCTGATTCTTCAACGCAATCAATAAAAAGTTTAGCCGGTTGATTAAACTGATGAGATTCAATATCGGCAATTACCCAACTTTCGGGAGCAAACATGAAAATGTGTTCTTTTCCCTTATCGTCAATAGTATAACTTCTTAATAATCCTTTTTTAACAAAAAAAGCACTAGAGCAATTTTCTCCCTCTCTTTGTAGGATGTCCCCTTTATTAAAATGAGTGGTATTCTCTTCCGAGTCAAGATTTAATATTTCGCTAATGTTTTCCATTCTTTTTTAATGCACGCCAACGTTGTTGTGTATGGTTAGTTGTGGATTGATTTAATAATACTTTCTCTTCTCACTCTTACTCTTTGACTTGCTCTAACTTTAGGATAGCTCTGGACAACAATTAACCTGCCTGCCGTCAGGCAGGTTATACAAGTTTGTGTGGCTAGTGTTTTTTTATTTACTTAATTTCAATATTCTAAATGCTCCTTGAATTACTAAAACAAAAACGATTGTTCCGACAATTAAGTCAGGTTTGCTTGAACTCAACCAATTCACCAAAATTCCTGCGAATATTACTCCTAAATTGATAATCACGTCATTCGATGTAAAAATCATACTTGCTTTCATATGAGCTTCTTCTTTGCTCTTTGATTTTTGTAAAATATAAAGACAGATTCCGTTAGCGATAAGTGCAAAAATCGACACGATAATCATTGTCGAAAAATCGGGAAGTTTCTCGTCTCCGAAGAATCTCCTTAAAACTTCCACAAATCCTATAATCGCAAGTGTTATTTGAAAATATCCAGCAAATTTTGCAACCCTCTTTTTCTTAATTAAAGTTCCCCCAACTGCAAACAAACTAATTCCATAAACAAAACTGTCCGCAAGCATATCTAAACTGTCAGCAACTAATCCCATTGATTTTGAGATTATTCCTGTTGTCATTTCGATAAGGAAAAAAGCGAAATTTATTCCGAGTACAGTCCAGAGTAGTCTTTTCTGGTTTGAGTTTTCATTAAATTCCCTTTGGTCGGTTTGTTCGGTCGAGATTCTCTTTGAGCTTAAATTGAGTTCGATAATGGACTTTTCGATTTGATTAACGTCTCCTTTGTGAAAAACGATCAGTTTTCGGTTTGGAATATCAAAGTCCAAATTCGCAATACTTGATATTCCATCCAATTTCATTCGGATAAGATTTTCCTCTGAAGGACAATCCATTTTTGTAATCTCAAATATTGTTTTATTCATTCAGTTTCTCGGTTTTTCGACATTAACCACAACGGTTGGTATATGAGCCGTTTCAATGGTTTATATAAATTGTTGGCAAATGTTTATTTCTTTCCCTTATAGCTATATATTTTCGACCTTAATCTCTCTGATAGATTCTATAAATTTGATAAACTCCAATTCATTTTTTGGCAGATAAAACCTGAACACACCGGTCCAGCCTTCTTGAACCGTGATACTGCTTTCGTTATCAGGTGAATTTATGTAAATGGTGTAACTGTCTCCAGTATCTTCCATCCGGTTATGGTCGATGTAAAAATTCTCTTCAACGATCCATCCGTCACTATCATAGGTCGTTAGCGAGAAAAAACCGCCATTTTTCCAATCCAGATTGGGCTTGGGCATCACATATTTTTGAGGCATGGTCTTCCCCTGTCCGTTTACCATGGGTAAGTACTGTGCGGTGTGTGAGGGCAAACCTCCCCAGCCTAAGGCTGCTGCATAGATATAGCTGGTTGGGTCTACGTCATCCATGGTTTCGCAAAACGATTTATGCTCAATGATCTGCACTTTACCATTTATAAACTCTGCTGTCAAAGCATTTCGAAATGCTATTAATTCTTCTTCGTTATATCCTTTACTTACATAAGGTTTGGAAGATTTTGCTTCAATTTTCAAGGCCCTTTGAGCTGCAAGAGACTCTTCAATGTTATCGGTTATTTTCGTTCTGGCTAATAGATATACATGCGTTCCTCCTGTGACATCATCTTTAGTGATTACCTTTGATTCACCTACTTTAACAACAAAATGACTTAAGTGATTTTCATCCATGATATGAATTGCCTGAAAAGCATCTCTTTCAGGAACAGTGAAAGTGGCACCCTCGGAAATATCAACTACAGCAAGAGAATACATCACATCTCGATTGGAACGAATGATATCCTGGTTCTCAATACTTACCGGGGGATTGTGCGTAAAAGTATTGACCTTTTGAGCCTTTTGCTGTTTAGTGAAATTCCAATCAGTTTCAGCAACTACGTAATTGTCTTTAGTGATGGTTTTCTTTTCCTGAATTTCATTTACTGAAGATTTCTTTGACTTGTCTTTATCA
>JAGSHF010000012.1 GCA_023954685.1 Flavobacteriaceae bacterium
AAAAAAAGTTTGCTGCTGAGTTAAAACAAGGCGATAGAGTCATTACAAAAAGTGGAATGCATGGAAAAGTGATGCAGCTTAATGATAAAGATGGTTCTTGTGTGCTTGAAACACAGGCCGGAAAAATTAAGTTTGAACGTTCTGCAATTTCTTTAGAAATGAGTAAAAAACTCAATCAACCGCCAGCAGAGAAAAAATAAAACACGAAAAAAGCCGCTTTAAGCGGCTTTTTTTTATTTAACAATTCTTGTATTTATCATTGAGACCTGCACCTTGGAGAATCAAGGGCTTAATCTTCTCCAATCGACTAAGTTTGGTTGGTTCGCGTTTGGCACTTTCTATATGATCACAGTATTCACGTTGTTTAGACGGTGTTAGTTTTTGAAATGCCATTTCTAAGATTTTACTTTTTTTTAAAGCATCATTAAGCTCCGGTGGGATGATTGTTTCTTTTTTAGAACGGTTTGGTTTTATTTCTTTGCCTGCCTTTTGATTTTCTATGGCTTCGTAAATATATGCTGCCACTAGATTTTTGTCAATCTCATTGATGTCCATAAATTTCCATTGGCGCATGGCTTTAGTTTTGTGTTCTTGAGCATTGTTAAGTTTAGCATGCTCATCTTTTAGAAAAACACCATTAAAAAACCAAATTCCGAAATGATTTTTGAATGCACCTATACTCAATACATTCTTTCCATGTAACGCATATGTGGGAACACTCCATTTTAGCGTTTCTTCCAGTTCGGTATGGTTAATCAATGCTCTTAGGACATTAAGCGCATCGGTCCATTTTTCATGAACTTCAATATATTCGTCAACTGAATTGGCCTTTTTCATAAATAATTAATTACCAAATACCGGCATAATCTAGACTCTCATTAGTGTTGGCATTAAGATAATCAAATTTTTGCTTAATGATTTGTCTTATGTGTAAATAATCATGAGCTAACCAGTTATCAAGATAATGTTTAGCCGAAATAAGACCCTTTTGCGGATGTGTATACGTATGCTCCCAATTGGGATGTTTTAGGCTCTTCAACCATTGTATTGAAGCTTCGCGTTCATTTAAAAACTTGGACAGTATGGTGTAATAATTTTGTTCTGCATATTTGTGAGATTTTACCCAATCTAAAGGGTTAAAAGGAGGCGGTAAAATCCCAGGTTGTTCGAGTAGCCATTGTGTTCGAAATTTAAAATCAAGGCGCTCTTCATCATATAAATGACAAACAATTTCTAATAAAGACCATTTGTCTGGTCTAGGTCGCCAGTGAATAAATTCCTCATCAACGTTTTCCAAGATAGAACGGAATACAGATTTATTTTTTTGTAATTGTTCAGTAATCATAGCTGTCTATTTAGCTTTTTTTTGAGTGAGTTCGGCAATTTTACAAATGACTTTAATAGCCTTTTCAATACTTTCAACTGGGACATATTCATAGCGCCCATGAAAATTATGGCCACCAGCAAAAATGTTAGGACATGGTAAGCCCATATAGCTTAACTGTGAACCATCTGTGCCACCACGAATGGGTTTTATAAGTGGATTAATGTTTAATGCTTTCATTGCTTCTTCTGCAATATCAACAATGTGCATTACTGGTTCCACTTTTTCTTTCATATTAAAATATTGATCCTTTATGTCAAGCTCTATTACAGTTTTTCCATAACGTAAGTTCATCTCATCAGCCACTTTTTGCATTAACACTTTCCGCGCTTCAAACTTTTCAAAATCATGATCTCGAATAATGTACTGTAAATTTGTTTCTTCTACTTTACCTTCGATGCTATATAAATGAAAAAATCCTTCATAGCCTTCTGTTAATTCTGGAACTTCTTGTTTTGGTAGCGCATTAATAAATTCAGAGGCATAGTACATAGCATTTACCATTTTACCTTTTGCATAACCAGGATGCACAATTTTACCATTAATTTTAACTTTTGCAGCGGCCGCATTGAAATTTTCATATTCTAATTCTCCTACTTGACTGCCATCCACAGTATATGCCCAATCTGCGTCAAATTTTTTAATATCAAATTTATGTGCACCTCTTCCAATTTCTTCATCAGGTGTAAAGCAAATTCTTATTTTGCCATGTTTTATTTCGGGATGTGCTATTAAATATTCCATCGCAGAAACGATCTCGCAAATTCCGGCTTTATCATCTGCTCCTAGAAGTGTAGTGCCATCTGTAGTAATTAATGTTTGTCCCTTGTATAAAAGTAAATCTTCAAAATAATCAGGTGAAAGGACAATATTTTGCTCAATATTGAGAACAATATCTTTGCCATCATAATTCTCAATAATTTGAGGGTTTACATTGGCTCCTGTAAAATCTGGAGAAGTGTCAAAGTGAGAAACAAAACCAATAGTTGGCACACTATGACCCACATTACTAGGTAGTGTTGCCATGATGTAGGCGTTTTCGTCAATAGTAACATCATTCAAACCTATATCAATCAGTTCTTGATACAATTTATTTGCTAAATCCCATTGTTTATCTGAGCTTGGGGTGCTGTTGCTTTCTGGATCACTTTCGGTATCAATAGTGACGTAACTAATAAAACGATTTATTATATGTTGTTTGGATAGCATGAATGTGAGTTTTTTCAAATGTAAGTGTTCAAAATATATTTAGGAAATTTTCATATTCAATTTTGTGTAAGTTTGGTTGAATGATATGTGTTGAATCATTTTGTCATCAAATAATTTAGAATTATTTTTAACTATTCGATAAAAAATAAAAATACATGCGGTTTTATTTAACATTAATAGTCATTTTGCTTATCAATATTGCAAGCTTCGGTCAGACTAAGATTTTTAATGTAGGTTTCTTAATTGATAAAAGTAATTCAGAAATTGATAAAAGAATTGATGACCTAGTGCAAGAAATAAAAGCGGTTATTGGAGAAGATGCGATAATTAAATTTTCTAATAGTAACATGTTGTCTAATGATTTTGATGCCGAATTAGCTTTAAAGCAATATCGACAATTATTAAATAATGAAACCGATATTATTATAGCTTTTGGAACTACTAATAATTTAGTACTTACCAAGCAAAAAGTGTTTCCCAAACCCACGATTTTGTTTGGTACACTAAGTAAAGAGTTATTAGATAAACTGCATTTTAATGAAAATAATAGGGTTGAAAATTTCACATCTATTGTAACACTTCAATCCTATGAAGAGGATCTTAGTTTACTTAAGGACCTTGTAGCGCCAAAACGCGTTGGACTTTTAATGGAAAGCTCTTTTTTGCAATATGATAAATTATATTCTAAAATAGCCGAATTTGAGAATGATCTTAACTTAGATTTAGAACTAATTCCATATACAACAATTGAAGATATTTTAAATAATCTTGATGGTTTAGATGCTGTGTATTTGATAGGTGGTTATTTTTTTTCTCGAGATGAAATTAGCCAATTAGCACAGGTTTTAATAGATAAAAAAATTCCTTCGTTTACAACAACACCAATTAAGGATGTGGAAATGGGCTTATTAGCAACCAATCATGATCAGTCAAATGTGAATCAGTTTTTTAGACGAATAGCACTTAATGTTGAATCTATTATCAATGAGAATGAATTTACCGAAATAGGGACTTTGTTAGAATTGAATAGAAAATTAACCATAAACGTTAATACTGCAAATAAATTAGGCATACCATTAAAATATAGTTTAATAGTTAACACTAATATTGTTGGTGATGCTACTGAGTTGGTATATGATAAAAAATATACATTAATCAAAGTTATGCAAGAAGCTATTGAACAAAACTTGCAATTAAAAACAGTAGCTCAGGATGTATTGATTTCAGAAAAGGATACTCAGCTCGCAAAAAGCGATTATTTACCCGATATTTTTCTTTCGGCCTCTGGCGTTTATGTAGATCCAAACTTAGCAGAAGTAGCTAATGGTCAGAGTCCAGAATTGTCAACAATGGGTAACATTACGCTTAATCAGACAGTCTTTTCTAATGCTGCAAGTGCAAATATTACGATTCAAAAAGCATTACAGCAAGCGCAGTTAGAAAATTATAATAGTGAAGCTTTGAATACGGTTTTTGATGGTGCGGACGCTTATTTTAAAGCTCTAATTTATAAGGCAAATTATAAAATTCAAAGTAGGAATTTAGAATTGACCAAACGAAACTTAGAGATTGCAACCCATAATTTTGAGGCAGGTTTATCTGGCAAATCTGATGTATTGCGATTTAGAAGTGAGCTCACTAAGAATATTCAAAACTTAATAGTTTCAGTTAATAAAATGAATGAAGGCTTTTATGATTTGAATAAAATTTTAAACAACCCCATTGATCAAAAAATTGATGTTGAAGAAGCAGAATTAGTTGATGGACAATTTGAAAATTATAATTATAAGCAAATAGGATTGTTTTTGGATAGTCCTGATTTGAGAAAACCATTTGTCGAGTTTTTAATTCATGAGGCCATTGAAAATGCGCCAGAATTAAAATTTCTTGATTATAATTTAGTCGCCGCGAGAAGAACTGAGAAACTTTTTGGTGGTGGCAGATTTTTACCGACAGTGGCCTTACAAGGTCAGTATAATTATACGTTTAATCGTACTGGTGCAGGAAGTGAATTTCCGCCTTTTTTAATGACGCCTCCTGATGGTTATTATAATGTTGGTTTAAGCTTGTCAGTGCCTATTTTTAATCAGAACAAACAAAACCTTAATCAACAAATTGCGGCAATCCAAACTGATCAAATAAATATAAATATCAATGATGTAAAGTTAACCATTGAAAAGAATATTAATGACGCCGTTTTAGGACTAATCAATGAAATATCGAATATAGAACTATCCAAAGCTTTTGAAATTACCGCTAAGGAAAATTTAGAATTAACTCAAACATCTTATGCCAACGGTGCTGTAAATATTGTTCAATTGTTAGATGCTCAAAATAATCATTTAGAGGCTCAGCTAGCAGTATCAACGGCAACTTATGATTATTTGTTAGGCATCATGCTCCTAGAACGATATTTGGGTACTTTTTTCTTAATGCAAACCGCTGATGAACGGGCCGAGTTCGTAAGAAGGTTTTTGGAATTCACTAATAATTAAAAAAAATAATGAGAATCAATATGAAATCAATTAATGCATTAATATTAATACTTTGTTTTTTATTAACATTTAGTTGCGGTAAAAAAGAAAAAGTTGTTGCAGAAGTTTTACGCCCGGTAAAATATACAGAAGTCTCTTATTTGGGTGGCGATATTATTAGAGAATTTAGCGGAACGGCTAAAACGGAAAAAATAATTAACCTAAGTTTTAGAAACACTGGAATAATTATAGAATTGAATATGAAATTAGGTCAAATAGTTAAAAAAGGAGATTTACTTGCAAAACTAGATAATGTACAGTCACGCTTAAATTATGAAGCTGCTATAGAATCAAAGAATAGTGCGGAGTCACAAATGAATACTGCAAAATTGAGTATGAATCGCATAAGAAATCTATATGAAAAAGGAAGTTCTTCTTTAAGCGATTATGAGGATGCAAAAAACTCATATAGAACGGCCGTAGCGAGTTTTGAATCGTCAAAGCGTAGTGTGGCAATTCAGCAAGAACAAATTAGATATGGGTTTTTGTATGCTGCTGAAGATGGTGTAATTGCAACAGTAAATTCTGAAGTAGATGAGAATGTGAGTCCTGGAGAGGTTGTAGGTGTTCTCAATGCGGGCTCTGCTATTGAAATATCACTGGGTTTACCAGAATCGATAATTAATTCTGTTAAGAAAGATATAGAAGCTCAAGTTAGTTTTACTGCAATATCAGGAGAAATATTTAAAGCTAAAGTCACTGAAGTGGCTCCTGCCTTAGATAGTAACACATCTACCTACCCCGTAACGGTTATGGTTAAGGATTCTGATTCTCGGATAAAAAGTGGGATGGCTGCAAATGTATTATTTGAATTTCCAGTTGACCATTCTATTGAAAAAACGGTTGTAGTACCATCTAGTGCTGTGGGAGAAGATGGTACAAGTAGGTTTGTGTTTCTAATAAATGAGGATGATAATAAAGTAACCGTAAAAAAGCATCCCATTACGGTGGGCGATTTAACGCCTGAAGGGTTTGAAATAAAATCTGGATTAACTGTTGGGCAAAAAGTGGCTACAGCGGGCTTACAAACTTTGTTAGATGGACAAGAAGTAAAACTTAATTAAGATAAATGAATTTAGCGAAGTTTTCAATTGAGCGCAACCGAATAACATTTACGGTTTTATTTACTATTATGACAATGGGACTCTTGCTATACCCGGGGCTCTCGAGAGATAGTATGCCGCCTTATACCGTCAGGGTTGCTTCAATAATCTCATCTTTCCCGGGATCTAGTCCAGAACGTGTAGAACAATTAGTTACCGATAAGGTAGAAAAAATAGCACAAGAATTACCAGAATTAAAAGAGGTGACGAGCACATCGCGTTCAGGACTATCTGTAGTTCAGGTTGAGCTAAAAGATGAAGTTAAGCCTGAAGATTTACAAGCGATCTGGGATCGATTGCGAAGAAAGCTAGATAAAATTCAAGGGCTGCCATCTGGAGTAAAACCAGATTTGGATGATGATGGCATTGGAGAAGTGTTTGGCATTGCCGTTGGTTTGGTAATTGATGGCTTCTCATATGCTGAAGCAAAGTCCTATGTAGATGACATTAAAGATGATTTAATAAAACTTGAATTTGCTGCTAAAGTTGAACTGGGAGGAGTGCAAGATGAGCGTGTATTTATTGAGTTTGATAATACACGGTTAAAAGAGTATGGTATATCATCATCAAATCTTCAATCTATCATTGGCGCTACAAACATATTGAGTTCAGGTGGACAAGTAAATTTGGGAGATGAACGTATTATACTAGAACCTACAGGAAATTTTAATTCCGTTGACGATATTAGTAAAATGCTAGTCCCAGTTGGTGATGGTTCGCAATTAGTAAATTTAGGAGATATCACAAATGTTAAAAAAGGATATATAGACCCACCAGAACAAATAGTTACAGTAAATGGAAAACAGGCAGTTTCCATGCATATTAGTTTAAAAGAGGGGGCCAATGTCATTCAATTAGGGACGGATATTGATGTGGTTGTCAATAAATGGAAACAAATATTACCAGTTGGATTAGAATTAGAAAGGTTGGCATCTTTAGACACTTATATTGATGTAAAAATTAGTGATTTTATTGTTAACCTTATTCAATCTATAGTTATTGTATTAGTCGTAATGCTGATTTTTCTTGGATTTAGAACAGGAGGTATAATTGCAAGTTTAATTCCAATGGTAACCATTATGACCTTAATGATTATGGGGGTAATGGGGATGGGATTAAATCAAATTACGTTAGCTGCTTTAATTATGGCGCTTGGTATGATGGTTGATAATGCTATTGTAGTTGCTGAAACGGTAATGGTAAAAATGGAGAATGGCGCTACTGCTAAGGATGCAGCGATACAGGCCTGTGGTGAATTATTCACTCCGTTATTAATTTCAACATTAACAACCTCTGCAGCATTTTTGGCATTTTATCTAGCTGAATCTACTATGGGTGATATTGTAGGACCAATTTTTGTTGTAATTTCATTAGCCCTTTTATCATCATGGATTTTAGCCTTAACGGTAATTACACTGCTATGCATGTTATTTCTTAAAGTTCAACCAAAAGCAGAAAAATCACCTTCCGCGATAGATAAATTAATTTATAAGTTAAAAAAGTACTATAAAAATTTAATTTTATGGGCACTCGCTTTTAAGAAATTGGTTATTCTGGCCATCGTTTCTAGCTTTGTTTTATCTCTCTTTGGGTTTGGATATATCCCTTTTATCTTTTTTCCAGATAGTGATAGAAATATGATAACTGTTGATATTAATTTACCGCAAGGCACTAAAATTGAGGCTACGGAGAAAGTGGTTGGTGAATTAGAGGATTATATTGTAGAAAAGTTATTGGTGAATGAAACACGCCCAAATGGCGTTACAGATTGGTCAGCCTATATAGGAAAAGGACCAGAATCTTATGATTTGGGGTATACACCTGATGAACCTGATGATAGTTATGCACACATGTTAATTAATGTGTCTGATGCCATTTTTAATAAACTAATGGTTGAGAAAATAGATGAATTTGGATTCAGTAACTTTCCTAATGCTGATATTAAAGTTGGTATGCTGGGTTCTGGAGGCGGAGGAACGCCTATTGAAATTAAAATTTCGGGAGCAGATGCTGATGTATTAGCCACACTGGCAGAACAAACAAAATTGAAATTAACTACGGTAACTGGGACCAAAAACGTTAAAGATGATTGGGGGCCTAAAACTAAAAAGTTCGTCGTAAATATCGATCAAAACAAAGCACAACTTGCCGGTGTCAATAGTCAAGATATAGCAACATCCTTGCAAACCGTTTTAGATGGCTTCCAAACAGGAGAATATCGTGAAGAAGATAAATCGATACCTATAATGATGCGAAGTGATGCCAGTCAGCAGCAGTCTTTAGCTTCAATTGAAACTTTGAACATCTACGCCCAAAGTTCAGGTAAAAGTGTGCCTTTACTTCAAGTAGCAAGTATAGAACCAGAGTGGCAATATGCAAAAATTAAGCGCTTAGATATTGATAGAACTATTATCGTAAGTAGTGAATTAAAATCGGACGGAAATGCGTCTGCGATAACGAAGGAAATTACGCCATGGATTATAGAAGAGTCTAAATCTTGGCCCGATGGTTATACCTATAAGTTTGGTGGAGATGCTGAAGATACTGCCGATAATATGGGGGCCGTTATAGGGTATTTACCCTTATCGGGTTTTATTATTATTTTATTATTGGTCATTCAGTTTAATTCTATAAGAAAGACCGTAATGGTGGCGGCTACAATTCCTTTAGGAATCATTGGTGTTGTTATTGGACTACTTATTTTTCAAGAACCTTTTGGGTTTATGCCATTTTTAGGGGTTATTTCTTTGGCGGGAATCGTAATTAACAATGCTATTGTTTTATTAGATAGAATTCAAATAGAAGAGACCGTGATTAAGCGAAATATTCAAGATGCAATTATTGCAGCTTGCCTCCAGCGGTTTAGACCGATTCTGCTAGCAACTTTTACAACGGTATTGGGCTTAGTTCCATTGTATTTAAGTGGCGGTGAAATGTGGGAGGGTATGGCCGTAAGTATTATGGTAGGCCTTCTATTTGGAACCGTAATTACCTTGTTATTTATACCTGCATTATATAGTATTCTTTATAAAGTGAATTACCAGGGCTATGAGTTTGATGAATCAATTATGGAAGATTAAATCATGATCAATACGTTGTATAATATTCGATTTGAGTTATTCTTTTATAGTCTTATTTGTGTATTATTTGGTTCTTTATTTTTTCCTTTAGAGATATATGCGGATACAATTTCACCGGTTTTATTTCTTTTAAATTTTCTTTCTGGAATGCTTTTCTTTATTCACAGAAAAAAACAGGTTCTAATTGTTGTCTTAATTTTTATTATTGCTTTAGGCATATTTTTATTTAATACGATTGGAAATACAGAAGAGAATTCTATTAGATTTTTAAGACTCGTTTTATATTTTATATTTTATTGCTTGGTGACGCTTCAGATAATTGGACAAGTTTGGAATGCAGAAACTGTGAATAGAAGTGTGATTTTCGGAATGATGTGTGGCTATATATCACTGGGGTTATTAGGTTTTTTTACTTTTTTCATAATTGAATTGGCAACACCTGGATCGTTTAATGGTATTTTAATTGACTTACCTATTTCTGCTAAAATTGAAGAGCTTTTATATTTTAGTTACATTACAATTATGACCATAGGTTATGGTGACATATCACCTGCCACAGATATGGCTCAAAAAGCGACTATGCTTGTTGGTATGATAGGTCAATTTTATCTAGTAATTGTAACGGCAGTAGTCATTGAAAAATATATTAGACACACACACAAAGCATAATTATTTAAATATTTATTTTAAGTTAAAAGCATTTAGAATTGTATTTTTGCGTCATAAAAATCTGCCATGTATAAATTATTAATACGACCACTTTTTTTTCTTTTTGACCCTGAAAAAATTCATCATTTTACTTTTTCGATGATTCGTTTTTGTAATAAAATTCCGCTATTTCCTGGACTCATTAAAAGGGTGTATCGTGTTGAAGATACACGTCTAGAACGGGAATTATTTGGGTTAAAGTTTAAAAATCCGGTAGGATTAGCCGCTGGTTTTGATAAAGATGCGAAACTATATAACGAACTTAATAATTTTGGTTTTGGCTTTGTAGAGATTGGCACATTAACACCAAAACCACAACCAGGTAATCCTAAAAAGCGTTTATTTCGTTTGCAATCAGATTCCGCAATTATAAATCGTATGGGATTTAATAACGGCGGTGTTATAGAAGCTGTTGAGCGTTTAAAAAAGAATAAAAGTGTTTTAATTGGTGGGAACATTGGTAAAAACAAAATAACACCAAACGATGAAGCCGTCGAAGATTATAAAATCTGTTTTGAAGCCCTATTTAATTATGTCGATTATTTTGTGGTAAATGTGAGTTCACCAAACACGCCTAATCTTCGTGAATTGCAAGATAAAGAACCGCTTACTAAGCTTTTGCAGACACTAAAGGATTTAAATGCTAAAAAAGAAGCACCAAAACCTATTCTATTAAAAATTGCACCAGACTTAACGGATTCGCAATTGATGGATATAATTGATATAATTTTAGAGACCAAAATAGATGGTGTTATAGCAACAAATACAACCATTTCTCGTGAGGGATTGACTAGTGAGAACAAAGTTGAAATGGGTGGATTAAGTGGTACACCTTTAAGCCATCGTTCAACAGAAGTGATTCGTTTTCTTGCTCAAAAAAGTAATAAGGCATTTCCAATAATAGGAGTAGGTGGTATTCATTCTGCCCAAGATGCTTTGGACAAATTTGAAGCAGGAGCAGATTTAATTCAACTATATACAGGCTTTATTTATGAAGGTCCCAAATTAGTGAAATCTATTAATAAGGCATTATTAAAAAAAGAAGACTAGGATATTAATACTAGTCTTCTTTTTTAATTTAACAGTGTTATTATAAACCTATTGCTTAATAAATGGTAATGACATGGTTTGATTGTCTTTCCTCACTTTGATAAAATACATACCTTGATTAAACGCAGCCGTATTTAAGGTTAAATCGGTCGTAGCATTAATACTTTTTTCAGTGATAAGTTGCCCCAACATATTATATACAGCATAGCTATCAGGTAATTCATTTGCTTTTGATAGTTTTAGTGTAATGCGCTCTGTTGCAGGATTAGGATAAAGACTAAGATTATCTATAAAGTAATCATTGTTACTTAATACCATGTTAGAGATGAATGTTGATTCGCCAAATCCAATTTGAGTTCCAGATGCAATGATTGTATCATCATCAGTCTTAAGTTCATAAGATCCAACACCACCACTTCCTGCTAAACCATCACCATAAGTGTCAAAAATCTCAAATTCATAACAATTTCCAGTAACAACGTCAAACTCATAGTTAAACGTTGTAAAATCATCTGCTGGTTCAGCATAAGGTCCAAATGCATATAGAATATTCCCAGTGGAACCATCTCTAAATTCCCAAGATGTTTCTGCAGGCCAGTTATCGGTGTTTAAAGTTAAATGCATTTTAGAGGTATTGACGGCATTCGTGTTAAAACTTATTAAGTTAGCATAAACTCGTGTTAGAGTTTCAGTGCCATTAGACACCTTTACTGTAACATCGTACAATCCATTAGATGTATAGGTGTGATTAGGGTTTTGGGTAGTGTAATCTACAACATCATCGCCATCAACATCCCATTCCCAAGACGTTGCTCCTGTACCATTTTCATTAAATGCAACAGATAAAGATTCAGAACAATCTCTGGTATAATTTGTAGAAACGTCTATGTTAAACGAAGCACAACTATAATAGTTTCTTTGAAGATGATAAGCCGCATAAATTCTAGCATATTGCTGTGAAGACAAATAGTCACGGCATTCTTTTGGCGAGTAAGACATGATGTTAGTTTCATCTGGGTTAAAATCATCGCCATTCGCATCCACATCATTTCCAACATAATTACAGCTTACGTTTACATTACCATAACCCAATTGCGGATCTGCAGGTGTGTCGCAAATAAAATCACCATCGGTATCACAATTAGAGCCATCAGCCAACTCTGAAGTGAGCGCGTCATTAGATGGCCCATGCGTATGTAATAACGAAAAGAAATGACCCACTTCATGAATTAATGTACTACCGTTTGTAGCACAAGTATTTTTCATTATTATTACATCGGGCCCTCCTGGTAGATAAGCATAACCACATAAATTGCTAGTGCCACTTGTGACATTGGTTGCAAAATATATGTTAATTAGATTGCTGACATTATTTGCTCCAGTTAAGGCAGCTTCTTCACTGGTATCAAAACTTACATAATCTGAATTATCTATATAGTTAATGCCATCACAGATATAAAACTCCATAAAAGCATTTTTGTAATAATCATTCAAATTATCAATGGCATTATTTAATGCAATTTCTGATAAACCACTGCTACCAGAATTAGATCTAATAATATGAGCTTTTATCGGTATAGAAGTAATAGCAGTAGAAGATCGGTTTTGTCGGAGTGCAAAATATTCTTGTTCGTAGCGTTCCAATTCGGGTCTAATACTTTGAATATATTCAATGTCTTTTGCCGAAATGGTCGTCCCGCATTCAGGCTCATTATGCTCTTGAGCAGATGCACTAAAACCAAAAGCCATAAATACTGTAAATATTAATGTTTTTAATTGAGTAGTGTTTTGTTTCATTTATTTAGTGTTTATTTTTGTGTTTCGCTAATATAACCTATTTCTTAATTAATTTTTTAATTGATTTTGCCCCCTTAGGATCAATTATTTCTAGAACATAAACACCAACCGGTAAATGTGTTAAATCAATTATAGAATTTGTTTTATTAGTAGAGTTTTTATGCTTAACAACCACGTTGCCAAGCACATCATAAACCTGAATTTTTGCTAAATTATGATTCGGATTTACTATAGTCACTTGCCCAGATGTTGGATTTGGAAACGCAATAATACCGGGATTTTGATTAGGACTATTTATCCCTAAAGCCGTATCTTTTATTATCATTAATGTACCAATTTTTTGATTGTTGAATGGTGCTACATTTGCTAAACTACTGATGTTTTGTAGTGGATTTGTAGCATTATTATTAGTACTATAGGTGTTGCCATCTTCTGTTCCGGCATCGTAGGGAAATAGATCTACACTCATGCTGTCTATCCAGTTATCATTATTATCAAATAAGGACAAATCATGAATACCAACAAACCAATCCGGACTTGGCGCTATCATGGAAACAAGAGTTAATAATGGAAAGTTTTCGTCTGCAGTAATACTCATTAAAGTTACTGTACCGGTAGCATTATTGGGGTTAAAAGTTTGTTCAAGCCATTGGTTTGCATTATTGGCGGTAATTTGAGTTTCAACTTCTAAAAAGAAAGCATTGTTATTACCCGCTTCAGCAACATTTTCAATACCATTTGAAGCGAGCTCTCCACTATTCCAGAATGATACGTTGTTGTTATGCGTTGCACCAACAAGATTAGACCAATGATCATTTGCAGGAAGTGGAATATTCCCATTATCGCTATGGTCAATGGCATTCCAAGTTCCGCTAAACGTAATGGTATAAGTGACTTGAGATTGACTATTAGCGATAAGACTAGAGAAGAGTAATAAGATGAAAGTATTGATATGTAGAGACTTGTATAGTTTTTTCATAATCAAGAGACTTTTAAATTAGTACGTCATACACCAATGAAACTTACTTTTTATTCAAAAAAAAATCTATCCTAAAAATTAGTAGTATTTTTACGCTTTGTGAAAGGAATATATGCCTAAGTCTGTTAAAATTATTGAATGCCCAAGAGATGCCATGCAAGGCATAAAAACTTTTATACCAACAGCTAAAAAAGTACAATATATTCAAGCCTTATTGCGGGTGGGTTTTGATACCATTGATTTTGGCAGTTTTGTGTCTCCCAAGGCTATTCCACAAATGGTTGATACAGCTGAGGTGCTTTCGCAACTCGATTTATCAAAAACAACAAGTAAATTATTGGCCATAGTTGCCAATACCAGGGGCGCAAATGAAGCAGCTCAGCATTCAGAAATAGACTATCTAGGCTATCCGTTTTCCATTTCAGAAAACTTTCAAATGCGGAATACTCATAAAACCATTGCACAATCGGTTGTGACTTTACAGGAAATTTTAAATATTGCTGATAGAAGTGGAAAGTCTGTGGTTGCTTATCTGTCTATGGGATTTGGTAATCCTTATGGCGACCCTTGGAATGTAGATGTGGTAGGAGCGTGGACCGAACGCTTAAGTAAAATGGGTGTGAAAATTTTGTCATTAAGTGATACTATTGGTAGTTCTACGCCTGAAAACATAGACTATATATTTTCAAATTTAATTCCCCAATATGCTAACATTGAATTTGGGGCGCATTTGCATACGACGCCTAGCAGTTGGTTTGAAAAAGTGGATGCAGCCTACAAAGCAGGATGTAACAGGTTTGATGGCGCTATACAAGGTTTTGGGGGGTGTCCTATGGCAAAAGATGAGCTTACGGGTAATATGCCAACAGAAAAATTATTATCTCACTTTACAGCTGTTAAATCCAACGCAAACCTTAATGCCTTAAGCTTTGAAAGTGCCTATAATGAGGCCACTAAAATCTTCTCCGAATATCACTAAATATTTTTCTTATTTTTATTTAAATTAAATCTAAATAACATTTGAATTTATTATTTTCATTTTTATATTTGCACTCAATTTATAATTAGTCTAAATAAAACAAATGAAAAAAACACTTTTATATTTTGCAATTATTTGCACGGCATGGTCAAATGCTCAAACGGTAACTCAGGACACAACAGCAACTCAAAACAATCAAAAAAATGCGGCCCAAAACATCCTTAATGGCACTGCTTCAAAAGGGATTACCGTTGGAGGATATGCTGAAATTGATTACAATCAACCAGAAGGTGCTAATGGTAAAATGGACGTCCATCGTTTAGTGATGCTTTTAGGATATAAATTTAACGATAGAGTACAGTTTGTTACAGAAATTGAATATGAACATGTTAAAGAATTGTATGTAGAGCAGGCTTTTTTAAATTATAACCTTAATGATAATTTTAATATTCGTGGCGGGTTAATGTTGGTGCCAATGGGTATTGTAAATGAGTACCATGAACCCACAACGTTTAATGGCGTGGAGCGCCCGAGTATGGACAAAAGTATTGTGCCTACAACATGGCGAGAAATTGGAGCAGGGGTAACGGGTAAATTTGATGAAGTTTCGTTACGTTACCAAGCTTATATTTTTAATGGGTTTTCTTCTTTAAACGGAGAGAAAACTTTAGGAGGCAGTAATGGACTGAGAAATGGAAGACAAAAAGGCGCAGAATCAATAATTAATACCCCCAACCTTTCTGCAAAAATAGATTATTATGGTATTCAAGGACTACGTTTAGGGTTATCTGGGTATTTTGGACGCACACAAGCCGAAGACGCTGTGCAAGAAACACCTGGTGCAGATGTTGGAGTAACGATGTTAGGATTTGATGCAAGATATATAAATAAACGGTTTTCTGCGCGGGGTCAATTCGTTCAAACGTATATTAAAGATGCTGAGGCCTACAATACTCTTAACGATGCAGATTTGGGCTCAGAAATGATGGGATGGTACCTCGAAGCTGCTTATAACTTATTGCCTTTAAATAAAACACAAAAGTTAGATGCGTTTGTACGCTACGAAAACTATGATACGCATGCTTCGGTTACAGATGCGGGTATTTCAAAGAATTTAAGCTATGAGCGTAATGAATGGACAACAGGTCTAAGTTATCATGTAGCACAAGGTGCTGTGGTAAAAGCAGATTATCAATGGTTTGATAATGCCGTTGCAGGCAATGAAGTTAAAGGTCAGCTTAATTTGGGGATTGGTGTCTGGTTTTAATAAATATTTGATTTAGTTTTTAAGGTTAATTAGCTAACTAAGAAATACAGATTTCTAATGAGCTATTTGACGGTTTAATAGTATTTTTGCAAAATGAAATTAAAGCTTAGTTTACTCGTGTTTATCAGTTTGGTGTGCTTTGCTTTTGAATTGCCTAAAAAAATTCAAAAGAAAGTGAATAAGGAAATAGTTTCAGTATTTTCAATTGAAACATACACCCTTAATCCAATCAAAATTAATGAGGGTATTCTTTCTCAATTACCAGCCGATTTTTCTGAGAACCATTTATTTCAAATAAATCAGGATAATGGTTTATTAGGTTATGCTTATGTGTCGAAAGCACCGAGTAAAACAGATGAGTTTGATTATTTAGTTCTGTTTGATACTAATTTTATTATCCTAAAATCTAAAGTCTTAATTTATCGTGAAGATTACGGTAATGAAATTGGCAGCAAGCGCTGGTTAAAACAGTTTATTGGTAAATCTCAAAATGATGAGTTAAAATATGGCGATAATATAGCAGCAATCTCAGGAGCAA
The DNA here is from genome assembly GCA_023954685.1 of Flavobacteriaceae bacterium. GTDB lineage: Bacteria > Bacteroidota > Bacteroidia > Flavobacteriales > Flavobacteriaceae > JAGSHF01. The sequence continues at coordinate 16,629 of JAGSHF010000012.1, forward strand.
CGATTTCAGTGCGATCCATGACCAAGGCGGTAAATGATGTTTTGGCGTCCATAAAAATATTACACGAAAATAAAATGTTTTAATGCAACTAGACGGGCTCATTTATACATTACCTAAAAATTTAAAATTACTAATAGGTGCTTTTATTATTGTACTGAGTCTTGGTTTTTTTACGGGATTATTGTTTGTTGGTGAAACATCATCAACCAATCCCAAAGGCATTGAAGAACAATATTTGGGTAATGAAGAGGACGAAGGCGCTCTAATCATGAAGTTTAAAAAAAGTGAAAAAGAAATGCTCACTTTAGTACATACTCATGTGTTGTCTATGTCTATTATTTTCTTTCTTACAGGATTAATACTTGCCATTACAAAACTTAATAAAAAGTTGAAATTATGTTTAATGATTGAACCATTTCTTTCTGTAGTTTTAACCTTTGGGGGACTTTATTTTTTATGGAAAGGTTTGCTCTGGATGAAATATGTGGTGATCATATCAGGAACGCTAATGACTTTAAGTTTTACGCTAGCGGTATGCATAATAATGTATCAACTTTTGATTTCACCACGACAATACAATTAAATTTTTACGATAAGTTTAATCAAGAACTCGGTATTTACAAGGTCAATACTTTTAAGTATATTTACTAAGAAAAATTTTATAAAATGAATACAACCATAGAAAAGTTATTAAACGATCAAATAAAGTTTGAAGCCAGTGCATCCATGCAATATTTGGCAATGGCCTCATGGGCGGATCAAAAAGGATATAACGGTGTCGCAGAGTTTTTCTATTTGCAATCTGAAGAAGAACGTGCACACATGATCAAGCTTGTTAAATTTGTTAATGAGCGCAGTGGTATAGTGATTGTGCCACAACTAGATGAACCAAGAGCTACATTTAATTCGCTCAATGAATTGTTTGAAATATTTCTGGAAAGCGAAATGAACGTGACACAACAAATCAATCATGTTATTTATGAGTGTTTACAACATAAAGATTATAATGTACATAATTTCATGCAGTGGTATGTTACAGAACAATTAGAAGAAGAAGCTGTGGCAAGGGGCTTGCTCGATAAGTTAAATATCATTGGTGATGATAAATCAGGGCATTATTTGTTTGATAGAGACATTAATACCATTGCAGCAGCAAATGCTAATCCGGAATAACTAAAATTTTTATAATTTGAATAAGATTCTTTTTTGAGGGATCTTTTTTTTGCTTAATTTTGTGCTTATTTAGATTTAATAAGAATAATATGACAACGTTTAATGGCATCTCCCCGTGTATGATTATCACATCGTCTTGTGAGTCTGATTGCGGTAACAAAAAGAAAAAATGCTGTAAAAAATTCAAAAAAAAAGGAAAAACTAACTGTAAACGTTGCCCTAAACTTTAGACATATTTGCCATTTGTTTTTTGCGACTTGTAAGAAGGGAAAAATAGATTGCACCAAACGCCGTACTTATCAAATAGATAACAACTACAATACTACCATAGCTTATAAAGCTGTTCAAACCAAACCAATCACCGTAACTAAAAATAGCATAGAGTCCAATTCCTGATCTACATAGTTCTATATATAAAGCATTTGATTTTTTATCCATTAAGGAGGTGTATCCATAAATACTGATAAATAGAAAAAAACCATAAGCCAAAGCATCATTTCCTTCAATATTTTTAAAATTGTAAAACAAAAACAACATTAATATTGTTGTTGCCAATAACTGATAAATTGCCCATAATGAAAGTAATTTGGATGGTTTGGTTTTATATTTCTTCATGCTATAAGGGTCTTCAATAATACGAATAGGGAATTGTGCAGCAACATCATTTGGCCGCCATCCCGTTGGCATAAACCAAATACGGAGCTTATCTAACCAACTTTTTGTGCGCCCTGCATCTATAATTAAGCGCCATATATGTTGAAAATTAATAATAATAGGGTTCCATGTATTAGCAGGTTTTAGCACACCATATACTGGAGGTACTTCATCTAATTCTTCTTGAAATGTGCCAAAACATCGATCCCAAACACAAAAAATGGCCGCCAAATTTTTATCGATATATACATCATTAATAGCATGATGTACCCGATGTTGAGATGGGGTTACAATGATGTATTCTAAAAAACCGAGTTTGCCAATATGCTTCGTATGATACCAAAATTGAGCAAATAAATGAATTGGAGCCAAAATGGCAATAACTTCATTTGGTACGCCCAAAATAGCAGCAGGAATTAATAAAATGGCATAATATCCAATCAAGTTAGAAATAGATTGCCTTAATGCACATGCTAAGTTAAATTCTTCACTACTATGATGAATCACGTGTTGATTCCAAAAGAAATTAATTTTATGACTTAATCGATGATTCCAATAACTTGCAAAATCAATAGCAATAAAGGCAATGACATAAACCAACCAAGAAGTTTCAATATTAAAAACAGATAAATAATCTAGTAATAAGGGGTAAGAAACTAATACCAATACGAGGCCCAATGAATCTTTAATAATATTAGTGAGACCAGAACTCAAACTTGATACGGTATCCATAACATTATGAGTTTGTTTTTTTATGAAATAGCCATAAGCAATTTCAAAAAGAACAAGGCCAAGAAAAAAGGGTATGGCATAAAGGAGTGCTGTGGTATAGGTTTCCATAAAAATTAATCTGAGCTAAGATAAAAATTTCAATTCAGATTTGTAAATGATTTTTAGAAAATAGAGTCATTATTATAGTAAAATAGATACTCAAAAATTTGAGGTTATAAACTCAAAAAAATCACGTATATTTGCATGCAATTAAATCGAATTGCAATGATAGCTCATCAAAATAAAATTCTAGGAGAAGGTCTTACTTATGACGATGTACTTTTAGTACCAGCATACTCCGAAATTTTACCACGCGAAGTCAATATTCAAACTAAATTCACAAAGAATATTACAATTAATATTCCAATTATTTCGGCGGCAATGGACACCGTTACTGAAAGCAGTATGGCTATAGCTATGGCTAGAGAGGGTGGAATAGGGGTGTTGCATAAAAACATGACCATTGAAGAGCAAGCAAAAAAAGTTCGTAAAGTTAAACGTGCGGAAAGTGGAATGATTATAGATCCGGTAACGTTGCCTTTAACGGCTAAGGTTATAGATGCTAATAAGTATATGAACGAATACAGCATTGGTGGTATTCCTATTGTAGATGATAATGGTTTGCTTAAGGGCATTGTAACCAATCGGGATTTGCGTTTTGAGCATGACAAAAATAGACCTATTGTTGAGGTGATGACGAGTGAAAACTTAGTAACTGCGGCTGTTGGAACGTCTTTAAAAGATGCAGAAATAATACTCCAAGAATACAAAATTGAAAAATTACTGATTGTAGATGACAATTATAAGCTTGAAGGATTAATAACTTTTAGAGATATCACGAAAGTTACTCAGAAACCTATTGCAAATAAAGATGTTTATGGAAGATTGCGTGTAGCAGCGGCGATTGGTGTAACTGGAGATGCTGTAGAAAGAGCTGCAGCTTTGGTGGGAGCTGGAATTGATGCCATTATTATCGATACGGCGCACGGACATACAAAAGGTGTGGTTAATGTATTAAAAGAAGTAAAATTAAAATTTCCTGATCTCGAAGTTGTTGTAGGTAATATAGCGACTGCTGAAGCGGCGAAATACTTGGTAGAAGCTGGTGCTGATGCAGTAAAAGTTGGTATTGGACCAGGTTCAATTTGTACTACAAGAGTGGTTGCAGGGGTTGGTTTTCCGCAATTTTCAGCAGTATTGGAAGTTGCAGAAGCATTAAAAGGGACAGGTGTGCCGGTTATTGCAGATGGCGGTATTCGCTATACTGGAGATATTCCTAAAGCCATTGCTGCAGGAGCAGATACGGTAATGCTAGGGTCATTATTAGCTGGAACAAAAGAATCTCCTGGAGAAACTATCATATACGAAGGCCGAAAATTTAAATCGTATCGAGGTATGGGGTCAGTAGAAGCCATGAAGCAAGGGAGTAAAGATCGGTATTTTCAAGATGTTGAAGATGATATTAAAAAGCTAGTACCGGAAGGAATTGTTGGTCGTGTACCTTATAAAGGTGAATTGTATGAAAGCATTCATCAGTTTATAGGAGGCCTAAGAGCTGGAATGGGGTATTGCGGTGCTAAAGATGTTGATACGTTAAAAGCAACTGGACGCTTTGTTAAAATTACGGCTTCTGGTATAAATGAAAGTCATCCTCATGATGTGATGATTACTAAAGAATCTCCTAACTATTCAAGGTAAATCTTTTACGGCAGTTCCAGTGATCTTAATTTTTCCACCAAACGGTAAAGCTTCTGCTTGATATATTGTTCTAGCTGGTCTTTTATGCTCGGGAAACAATTCCATAAACAATGTATTGATTTCTGGTAAATCTTTTAGGTTGTTAAAAGCAATGTCAATAAAAACAACATCTTCGTTTTTAAAATCGGCGCTTTTTAGAGCAGAAAAAAAGTTTGAGAAGGCCAAATGTCCTTCTTCTAAAATAGTTCCGGGAACATAATTTCCATCAATATTTACAGATAATTGACCACTTACAAAACACATGTTATTTACAACTACTGCATGACTAATAGGGTTAGACCAGTTAGGTAACCCTTCACCTTTTGTAATATATTTTTTATTGCTCATGAATTTATTTAGTTAAAAAAAGAACTCTGAAACTGTATGATACTGATAAAATTAGTTTAGGGTTTAAAACGCAATCGCAATACTTCATTATGACTTTCTGTATGAGTAAATTGCTTAATCATCTTGAAGCCATATTTATCATAAAAAGATCGTCCAATTCGGTTTTTTTCAAATACTTCCACTTCCAATTCGTTGTGTATGGTATTCGCAAAGTTCACTAATTGCGTTCCAATTCCTTTTGAGTGATGGTTTGGCAGAACAAACAAACCTCCAATTTCATTCCCCAGCATACTTATAAAACCAATTGCAGTATTATGCTCTTCAAATATCCAGGTTTCCGAATTTGGAATATAAATTTCTCTCATATCTTTTTTTACTTTCTCAACAAAAGTTGATTTCAAAAAAGGATGCGCTAACGTTGATGCATCATACCAGATATTTATGATTTGATCAATATCTTTTTCAGTGTGCTTTCTTATCATTTGTTCAGTAGTTAGCCTTATCCTGCAATCGTTTCCAGTGCATTAACTAAATCATCAATATCCTTTTTAGTAATAAATATAGCAAATGAAATACGTACTCCATTTAAATTATAAGTACTCATCGGGCGAGTGTCAATACCATAATCGTCACTAAGTTTATTTTTTACGTCTTTCACATCTTTACCAATAACTTCTAAGGTTTGAATGGCGCATGATAAGTCATCATGTCCAGGTGTTTTTAATTTAAACTTCGGATTATCCTTTACTTTGTTTCTAAAGTAATGTTTCAATTCGTATGAACGTTGCGAAACTTTTTCTTTTCCTATGGTATTGATAAAATCCACAGCACTGCCAAGACCTAATAATTCAGGTAAATTTCTTGTATTGTAATTTTCCAAACGCCTAATGCTTTCATCCGTATGGCCATTGGCAACAATGAGCGGTTTTAAATAATGTTGACTCTCTTTTTTGGCATAAAACATGGCAATCCCTTTTGGCGCAAACAGCCATTTATGTGCACTCACTGCATAAAAATCACAACCTAAATCTTTAAGGTTGATGTCAAACATGCCAGCAGCTTGAGCACCGTCAACAGCAACGAGTATGCCTTTTTCATGTGCCATTTCGGACACTTCTTTTACGGGAAGAATCATGCCATTAGTGTTAACGCTATGGCACATTGAAATAACTTTTGTTCTTGATGTAATAGCATTTTCATATACTTTAACAAGATCTTCTACCGTTTCAGGAAGAATTGCTATTACTGGTCGTACTAATTTTATCCCTTTTTCTTCTTGCCACACTGTCCAAGGAATCACGCTACTTTTATGTTCGTGGTCAATTAAGATGACTTCATCGCCTGCTTCTAAGTTAAAGCTTCGTGCAATGAGGTTCATGCCTTCAGTTGTATTATGTGTCAAGGCAATTTCTTCATTTGAAACTGAAAAAAAATCAGCTACTTTTTGACGAACAGTTTCTTTTTCATCATTCCAACCTCCCCACATATATTTTGAAGGAAATCCATCTAAAGTTGCTCGATATTCATTAGTTGCTTTTTGAACAGGAACAGGGCATGAGCCTAATGATCCATTATTAAAGTATCGTAAATTGGGCGCAAATTTAAACTGAGATTTTACGGTTTCCCAAAATGCTTCACTGTTATCATTTGTATTTATGAGTTCTAATGGAAAATCTGAATCACTTGATTTATAAGATGAAAGTAATACGGTTCCGGCAATACCGGTAAATAATTGTTTTACAAAAGATCTTCGATATAGGTTTTTCATTTTTATAAAGGTTGATTAAACTGTGAGTGTAATTAGGTGTCCAAATTAGATTGATAAACCTGACCTCGATGTGGTTTTAACGCATCTCTTATGGGCTTCATAGCATCTTCTCGTACCACCAAATAAGCAATGCTGTGCAATTCATTTATAATTTCAGTAGTCATTATAGTCACAGGAACTTGCGATGCTTTTACGTATTCTTTTAAATGAATAACATGGTGCTCTGCAATTTTATGAGCGTCAGGCCCTTTGAAATCCCAAATAAGTTTTAAATCACGCATCAGCTACAGAACTACCATTTTCGACAAAATTCTTAAAGTCCACCATATAGGTTTTGGATTGTTTTTTAAATGCGCCTGGCATAATGGTTGTCATAACGCGCATCATGAAATTGGTTGGCAAAAAATCACATTTTGAAATCCATTTTGTTTGATTGCCGTTAAAATCTTCAAAATAATTTTCTTGATTGTTATGTACTCCTTTAGTATCGTAGGTACCGTGAAATTCATCTGGAAGATTTCGCTTCGTGATGGTTTCAGTAATGACCATTTCTCGTTTACCCATTTTGTAAGTAAGTTTCATTTTGGCTCCAACTTCACCGGGTACCCCAGACAGGTGTTCCGCAGCAATAAATCCACGTTGCCAATGTTTCATGTTTTCTGTGTTATCAAACTTTTTAATAACTTCATCACGAGGCAAATCAATTATGATTTCAACATTGTATGTCATTAGATTCACTTTTTGGTTTGCTTAAAGATAAACTAGAATTATAACAAATAAAAATATTAAAAAATCAAACACGCTTATCCGAAGATAAGGGTTGACTAATTCCTTGTTTTATGTTGTAATTGTATTATTTTTGCAGCGCTGTAAAAGCCTGTCATCTATGAAATTTCAGATTAATATTACATTATTAACCTTATGCGTTTGTTTTAATGGTTTTGCACAAATAAGCAAGGCCGATGTTTTGTTCACAGTGGACAAAACTCCTGTTTATGCTTCTGAATTTGTTAGAGTTTATAACAAAAATTTAGATTTAGTTAAAGATGAATCTCAAAAGGATGTTGATGAGTATCTCAAGTTGTTTGTAAACTATAAATTAAAACTTGCCGAAGCACGGGCATTAGGAATTGATAAAAAACCTAATTACTTGCGTGAGTTTGGTAATTATAAAAAAGAACTCACAAAAAACTACTTAACTGATCATGAAGTTACGGAAGAGCTAGTGGCAGAAGCTTATGAACGATTGAATTATGATATTAAAGCCAGACATGTGTTGGTGCGTGTGGATGAGCATGTAAAAGACACCACAGCATCTTACGCTAAAATTATAGATTATAAAAACCGTTATTTGACAGATGGTTTTGAAAAACTCCAAGCCAGTGTCCATGATGGTAAAACCGTTTTTGTAGAAGATCTTGGTTATTTTTCTGCGTTTAAAATGGTTTATGATTTTGAAACTGTTGCATATAATACACCGGTTGGTCAATTTTCTAAACCCTTTAGAACTCGTTTTGGATATCACGTCATAGAAGTACTGGATAGGCGAAAATCTAGAGGAGAAATATCGGTTGGACATATTATGATTACCAATGTTCAAAAAGATAGTTTGGTAATTCCTGAAATTAGAATTCATGAAATAAATAAAATGTTGGAGCAAGGAGAACCCTTTGAATCCTTAGCAAAGCAGTTTTCTGATGATACTAATTCTGCCAAAAATGGAGGTAAATTGTCAACATTTAAAAGTGGACAACTATCATCAACTACGTTTGAAGATATGGCCTTTGGAATTCAGGAGGTTGGAAATGTAACCCCCCCTTTTCAAACGGAATATGGGTGGCATATTGTAAAGTTATACGAAAAAATACCTGTGGCATCTTTTGATGTGCTTCAGTATGATTTAGAAAGTAAAGTCAAACAAGATTCACGTTCTAAATTAATTAATTCAGCAATGACGGATAAACTAAAATTAAAATATAATGTTAGTGCTGAAAATACTGAACTCGAAGCTTTTGTTGGCATATTAGATAGTACCTATTTTAAACATACATGGCAAATTCCAGAAGAATTTAATTTGGAAGCCCCGTTGGTTAAAATTGAGACAAAAACCTTAACTTATGGTGATTTTGCAAGGTTTTTAAGAAATTCTCAAAGAAGCTTTTCGAGGCCAATAGAGTTTCAAACTTTAGTAGACCAGCAGTATGAAAGTTTTTTAGATACTCGTTTGATAGCCTACTATGAGGCTAATTTGGAGCTTGAGAATGAAGAATTTGGACATGTGTTGAATGAGTATAGAGATGGACTGTTGCTTTTTGATTTGATGGAAACCCACGTGTGGAATGCTGTAAAAGAAGATACGTTGGCATTAAAAAAATATTATAACACAAATCAATCTCACTACTTTTGGGAGGATCGCGTAGACGCCGTCGTTGCCACGTGTACATCTCCTAATGTTGCTGAGAGGGTAATGACAATGTTTAAGCAAAATATAGAAATTGAAGCGCTTAATTTAGAACTAAACAAAGAGAACCAACAGAATGTTATTTTTACAAGCGGACTTATGGATGCGCAACATCGTGCTTTGCCTGAAAATTTCGAGCTCAAAACAGGAGTTTTTGGAATAGAACAATACAATGACGCTTATCATGTTATAAAGGTAATTAAGGTGCATCCCAAAACTCAAAAAACCTTCGATGAAGCTATAGGTAATGTGACTAGTGAGTTTCAAAAGGCATATGAACATAAATGGCTTGAAGATTTGTCAATGAAATATAAAGTTGAAATCAATACAGTAGTTTTAGATAAAGTAAAATCAGTATTAAAAAATTAATTTGAAGTTTAAATCCCACATATTATTAGGTTGTTTTGCATTATTGTCGTCTTGTCAATTCTTTAACAAAGCCCCTTTAGGTGAACCTATAGCTCGTGTAAATAACAGTTATCTGTATGCCGAAGATTTAAAAGGATTAATTGATCAAAATACTACAAAAGAAGATAGTACCCTTAGAGTGAGTAATTTTATAAACAAATGGGCCACTCAGCAATTATTACTTGACGCTGCACAGATTAATTTGTCTGAAGAACGGCAGGAAGATTTTGAAGGCCTAGTACATCAATATAAAACAGATTTGTTTACCAGTGGCTATAAAGAAGCATTAGTGAAACAGAAAATGGATACTTCGGTTACAATCCAAGAAGCTAATGAAGTTTACACTCAAAATCTTGAAACTTTTCAACTTGATGAGGCCTTGGTTAAGTTTCGGTATATTAATGTTGGTGAAAATAATGCCAATATTAAAGATATAGAAGAGCGTTTAAAACGATTTGATGAAACTGATAAGGAAGTTTTAGATTCAATTTCCATTCAGTTTAAGTCGTATTCATTAAATGATTCTATTTGGATACGTGCGGCACAGGCTGTAGCAAAAATTCCTGTATTCAATGAAGAAAACAGAAAAGAACTGTTAAAAAAATCTAATTTTATACAGCTCAAAGATTCATTAGGATTATATTTGATGCAAATTAAGGACGTACTGCAAACAAATGATACAGCGCCTATTGAATACGTGATGCCAACCATAAGGCAAATTGTAATCAACAAGCGAAAATTAGAGTTTATAAAAGAATTAGAAAAGGATATTACCAAAGATGCAGTTAAAAACAAACAATTTGAAATTTACAACTAAAGTGAAATACATAACATTAAGTTTAATGTGCTTGTGGTCATATACAGCAATGGCTCAAGAGATTATTGAAGAAGAAGAAAAGAAGACCGAAGCGAAGGCAGAAAAGGTTGTTGATAATTCGGGGCGTATTAAAGTGGATGGCGTTTCTGCTGTTGTTGGTGAATATGTAGTTCTAGAATCTGATATTGATAAACAATACACACAATTGGAATTGGCAGGCGTTTCTACTGAAGATATAACAAGATGTCAATTATTTGGGAAATTATTAGAAGATAAGCTCTATATGCACCATGCTGTTCAAGATAGTATTGTAGTCAATGATGCTGAAATTCGAGCACAGATTGATCAGCAAGTGAATGCCTTTGCTCAACAAATTGGGTCGATGGATAAATTAGTGGCGTACTACAAAAAAGATTCAGAGCAAGAATTGCGTGATGAAATGTACGAGATTAACCGTAATGGTAAGATGGCTACGCTGATGCAACAAAAAATTGTTGAGGAAATAGAAGTCACACCGGAAGAGGTACGACAGTTTTTTAATGGTATAAAGGAAGAGGAACGACCAATTTTTGGAACAGAATTACGAGTTGCTCAAATTGTTGTAATTCCTGAGACTTCAGAAGAAGAGAAACAAAAAGTAATTGATAAGTTGAGAGAGTATAGGGCAGATGTTTTAGACAATGGATCAAGTTTTACAACGAAAGCCGTGCTGTATTCTGAAGATACCGGATCTAAAACTAACGGCGGTCGATATACTTTAAATCGTAAACGCCCACAAATGGTGAAGGAGTTTAGAGAAGTCGCATTTTCTCTTAAGGAAGGTGATGTTTCTGAACCTTTTGAATCTGAATTTGGTTACCATATTATTTATTTAAGTAAAATTAGAGGTCAAGAATATGATATTCAGCACATTTTATTGAAACCTAAAGTTTCTCAGGTCACCATTGATGCTGCAAAAAAGAAACTTGAAGCGACTAGGCTTAAAATTATTAATGGTGAAATTTCATTTACTGAAGCAGCAAAAGAAGTTAGTGATGAAAAGGAAACTAAATATGATGGTGGTCAATTACGTAATCCCGAAACTCAAGATTATAGTTTTGAATTAACAAAAATGGAACCGGAACTGTATTCGCAAATACAAAATCTTAAAGACGACGAAGTATCAGTAGTTTATACAGATGAAGATCGGGTTAATTCAGTAAAATTTAAAATTTTAACGGTTACTGAGCGTAAAGATGAACATCAAGCGGAGTTTGCTAAAGATTATCTTAAAATTAAAGAGTTAGCTTTACAAGAAAAACAATTGAAAGCTATTGCAAAATGGCAGGAGCAAAAAATTAAAGACACCTTCATTAAAATTAATGGAGAACAACGTCAATGTGAGTTTAATTCTAATTGGTTAAAAACAGAAAAAGAATAATATCTATGTCTGATGTTGCAGCTATTGAACAATTAGTATCAAAATACAAATCCTTAAAATCTGAAATTGCAAAGGTCATAATTGGTCAAGATGAAGTTGTGAATCAAATATTGATTTCAGTATTTTCTGGCGGACATTCCTTGTTAATTGGTGTTCCAGGTTTAGCCAAAACCTTAATGGTTAATACCATAGCTCAAGCATTGGGACTGGATTTTAAACGTATACAGTTTACACCAGATTTAATGCCAAGTGATATACTTGGTAGTGAAATATTGGATGAAAACAGACAATTTAAATTTATAAAAGGCCCAATATTTGCCAATATTATTCTGGCTGATGAAATTAATCGTACGCCACCAAAAACGCAAGCAGCATTATTGGAGGCTATGCAAGAGCGCTCGGTTACAGTTGCAGGACACCATTATAAATTAGATCTACCTTATTTTGTATTAGCAACGCAAAACCCCATTGAGCAAGAAGGCACTTATCCTTTACCTGAAGCGCAGTTGGATCGTTTTATGTTCGCAATTAACTTAGAGTACCCTTCTTTTAAAGAAGAAGTTGAAGTGGTTAAAGCAACAACTACCGATACAAGTGTTAATGTCAATCCCTTATTTACAGCGCAAGAAATTGTAGATTTTCAGCATGTTATTCGCCGTATTCCAGTTGCGGATAACGTTATTGAATATGCAGTAGATATTGTTAGCAAAACGAGACCTAATGGTGATAAAGCCTCAGATTTAGTAAAGCAATATATCGACTGGGGTGCTGGCCCTAGAGCGTCTCAAAACCTTATTTTGGCCGCTAAAACTCACGCAGCAATTAGTGGTAAGTTTTCTCCAGACATAGAAAATGTACAGGCTGTCGCCAATAGTATTCTTCGACATAGAATTATAAAAAATTATAAAGCGGAAGCTGAAGGTATTACCGACGAGCAGATTGTTAAAAGTTTGTTCTAAGTATGATTTATAACATTTACAATAACGTCAACTGCTCTTTTTAATTTTAATCGTATATTAAATTCCTCTTAGTAATTTAAAAACGACATAAAAGTTGACCAATCAAAAAAGTAAGTTTCAAAACTTTAAGACGGACAAATTGTTTTGGGTTAGGTTTTGCGCTTTTTTAGCCTTTATAATTCCTTTGATTTTATCTCCAAGAATATGGTTTTCAGAGCGCCTATTTCCTTTGATCTCTATTATTGATGGTTTCCCGGTTCCAAATTTCACTATTGACGTTGTCCTCATAGCTGTGTTTGTGCTGAGCTTTTTAGGTTTTGTTATTAAACCTATCTGGAAGT
>JAGSHF010000051.1 GCA_023954685.1 Flavobacteriaceae bacterium
CCATTCATTTGCTTGAAGAAAAGCCTGATGCATTTCCCAACGATAGAAAAGAACGCAAACGTATTGAAAAGAATCCTACTGAATTGTATAATGCCTTAACTCCTGAAATGATAATTAAAAAATTAGACCCCTTTTTAAAACACCATCTTGAATCATGAATATTATAGCTAAATTTCATAATTGGCGTAGAAAAATGCGCTGGAATAGGCAGTATAAATCCGGTAGATGGGCTAATTTAAAAGACAATCGTGAGCGAATTAGATATGAAACAATAATCGCGCTTATAACAGTCCATGGCTCAAAAAATCCATCAATTTTAGATTTAGGATGTGGTGAAGGCGTATTATTTGAACGCATGAAAGACCTAGATTACAGCTATTCATTGGGCATGGATTTTTCATCAGTATCTATTACAAACGCAAAAAAACTTGAATTAAAAAATGCAGAATTTATCACTGCCGATGCACATACGTTTGAGCCTAATAAAACTTTTGACGTTATTGTTTTTAACGAGGCATTCTATTACATTCATGATTCTGAGAAACAAAATGTTTTAAACAGAATGATTAAATCTTTAAAGCCGAATGGTATTGTGATTTGCTCCATGTTTAGAGAATCTTCAGAAGCGTGGACATACTTTAATGATAGTTTAGAACAAATAGAATTTAAGAAAGTCATAACTGATATAGACACGACCTATTGGAAAATTGGTGTTTATAAAACGAATTAATCCTGAGTTATTCCAAAATTAGACCAAACCTTTTTTTGCTTTTTAGTCTCATTTCGTAACGCCTTATTTATGAGGAGTTCGGCGTCGTTAACGTAACTGCGTTCATGATCTAAATGAATACAAATCGCACTATAACGTATTTGTATTGGCTTAACACCATTATTCATCATACGTTCTCCAAGTTCTCTATCTTCACCACCATAATGCATGCGTTCATCAAACCCATTGACGTCTAAAACATCTTGTTTCCAAGCTGAAGCATTCATACCATCAAAGGTTGCCTTTGTTGGAGTAAACTTATTAAGGAAAATCGCTTTAGTGCCCTTAGCTGTAAGCTTATTTAATTTAAAAGATGTTTTTAAACCTTGATTCAAAAGCCAATCTTTTGAAAAGCAATCTTGTTTAATTATGTCCGATTTGGTAATTTGTCTTGAAATTTCTATTGGTAGCTTAAAATAGCCGCCGGACAGTAAACATGATGGTTTTCTCAATTGTATATGTGTTTCAACAAAATCACTTCTTGGTATACAATCGCCATCAGTAAATATGAGATATTTTGCTCTAGTTTTGACTATGGCTTTGTTTAAGATTTTGGTTTTTTGAAAACCTTGATCTTCTTGCCATACATGCGTAATTTTTAAATTTGAATTATTGATGAAGTCATCAATCACACTTTGGGTTTGGTCTAAAGAACCATCATCTGCAATCACAATTTCAAAATCCCTAAAAGATTGATTCTCGTAACCAATCAAAACTTTTTTCAACCATTCTGGTTGATTATAAGTACTAATAATTAACGAAACTTCAGGATTCATTGTAAGCTTATTTAAGCTTTTTCTTGCTTGATACCGTAATCAGTCCATATGGCGTTATTGACTTTAACATCCTTTCTAATTTTCAAATTTCGATCTAATGATTCCTTAGTTTTATAGCCTCTTGCATGATCTAAATGCAGGCAGATTGCTTTATATCTAATCTGTTTGGTTTTAATACCGAAGTTGATCAAACGCTCCCCCAGTTCCCTATCGGGACCACCATATTGCATGCGCTCATCATAGCCGTTAATAGCAATCAAATCATCACGCCAAGCCGAAGAGTTACAATTATTAAAGGTTGCTCCAGTTGGTGTAACAACATCCAATACATTCGCCAAGGTACTTCCCGCGGTCAGTTTCAATTGTTGTTTCTTACCCAAAGCCTCATGAGTTTTCAACCACGAGATATCAAAGCAATTCTCATTCTTAATATCTTCCGCAGTTATAGCTTCACTTGTTTTCATAGGTAATTTGCAATAGCCCCCTGATAAAAAGTATCCTTTTTCAGCGTGTTTTACGTGCACTTCAATAAAATCTTTGCGCGGAATGCAATCGCCATCTGTAAACAAAATGTAATCATTTTTCGCATCCATTATGGCTTTGTTTAAGATACGTTGTCTTCTATAACCTTTATCCTCGTGCCATATATGTCTTAAAACTACTGGGTAATCTTTCTTAAATTCTTCAATTAACGCTTTTGTACTTTCTTTTGAACCATCATCAGATACTAAAACTTCATAATTTTCATAAGTTTGGTGCTTATAACCTTCCAACACCTTTGCTAACCAAGCTTCGGAATTGTACGTACTTACTACAACGGTAACCGCTAATGTATTCATAGAATTAAATTTATCCTGTGTTTAGTTTTGCAAATTTAAGTAATAAAATTAGCAATTAAGATATTTATCCAGCTCAAACGGCAACCGCATAAACAGGATTTTATTAAGTTTGCATCAATATTTACTATATGAAAATATTATCTGTCATTATTCCCACTTACAACGAAGAAGCTTATTTGGAGCGCGCTTTGTGGTCGGTTCAATTTGCAGATGAAATCATAGTCATTGATTCTTTAAGTACTGATAACACGCTTAAAATTGCAGAATCCTACAACTGTAAAATCATTTCGCGTCAGTTTGACAACTTTTCGAATCAAAAAAATCATGCCTTAACTTTTGCTACAGGCGATTGGGTTTTATTTCTTGATGCCGACGAACGGATAACACACAAACTTCAGTCACAAATTGTTGCCGCAATGAATTCTAATGCACATACGGGTTACAAGTTGAAATTCCCACATTTTTTTATTAATCGCTTTCTATATCATCATTATAATTATGTTACGAGACTGGTGATTAGGACGCAATGTCATTTTGAAGGTAGCGTTCATGAAAAACTCATTATTGAAGGTTCTATTGGAAAATTAACAGCTCCAGTATTACATTATACCTACAAAGGGCTTCAACATTATATTAGTAAAAAGGATAGTTATGCTTGGTTTCAGGCCAAACAAATGCTAGACAAAGGCAAAAAGGCAAACTATTTTCATTTAGCATTTAAGCCCTTTTATCGATTTTTTAGCAGCTATATATTGAGAGGAGGCTTCCGAGATGGTATCCCCGGTTTGGCGGTTGCCAGTATTAACGCTTATGGTGTTTTCTCTAGATATGCCAAATTGATTTTACTTCAAAACAACTTAAAATAATTTCAATTTACCAAAACGCAATTTTAGCTTGAATTTACTTAAAGTATCTTCTCCTTTAATATCAATGCGCTCCACTTTAAAATTATTCTTAAAAGGGAAGGTATTGACACGATTCCCAATTCTTAATCCATAAGAGATTTGATTAGACTCTAGAATCTTAAAAAACTCCGATTGTGAATCTTTTGACTTGGGGTATTTCCCGTAAGGATAGGCTAAAATATTATTAACTTTTAAATTATTGTCTTGAATAAAAGAATTGCATTGGTGAAAATCATCTTCAATTTCTTGAACATTAAGTTGATCATACCTATTGTGATTAAACGAATGCAAACCTAATTCAATAACATTAGGATCTAAGGATTGTAGCTGAGCTAAAGACATTATGGCTTCTGAGTTTGTATTCCAAGAATCAAATCCATTAACATAGGCAAAGGGTATAAAGAAACTGGCTTTTAAATTGTATTTCTGAAGTAAGGGATATGCAAATTCTAACTGGTTAACATAAACATCGTCGAACGTAATGACGATCGATTTTTTAGGTAACTTCATATGTGTATTGCCTCGTTTTAATTCTGAAAAATGAAAGCTTTCATATCCATTATCGTGCAAAAACTTAAAATGTGCTTCTAGCAATTTAGCCGAAATAGTAAGACCCTCAGCACTATCTGAGGATTCACTTACACTATGGTACATTAATATTGGTAATCGTGCCATTTACAAATTGCTTGGGTTAATGATATCCTATTAATTTGATTACTTTTGTTCACAAATATATAAAGCCCCTATTAAATTGTGGGTGATATTAATTTTTTTCTATTTCATGATAAGTGCAATTGCAATTTCTTTTAATAATGAAGATGTCATAGAACGTTTTATAAAAAATATTGATTTTGCCGATGAAATCATAATTATTGATGCTCTAAGTTCTGATAAAACTTCTGAGATTGCAAATACATCTAAAGTTAAGGTTATTGCGAATGCATATGATTCTATAGACAAAAAGATTCGAAATGCTTTTGAATTAGCTCAAAATGATTGGATTCTATTTTGTCATGTGAGTGATCAGATTTCAAAAAATTTAGCTCAAGAGATAAAACAACAAATTCAGCAGAACGCGACATCAAATGCCTTTAAAATTCACAGTGAATTTTATTTTATGGGCAAACGCATGAAGTATGGCGGTTATAAAAATTTGAATAGCGTAAAAATCATTAATAAGGGCCACATAAAATTTAAGGGGTATTTTGAAGCGCAACCATTCATTATCCATGGAAAAACTAATACGCTAAATCATGCCTGTAAAGATTTATCATATATTGATTTTGATACATTTAACGCACAACTTACTCTAGAAAGCAAAGCGAGAGCAGCGCAGTTGTATAAAAATAATCTGCGTCCTAATCTTTATCATCTCTTACTAAAACCATTTGGTAAGTTTGTAAGGCATTATATTGATAAGCTTGGAGCTTTAGATGGAAAGCAAGGATTTATTTTGTCCTACTTATTGGCTTTTGCCGAATTCAAATGTTACTTGTACTTGTGGCTAACTTATAGAAATATCGATTAGCCATGGTGAAATTATCTGGTGTTATTATTACATTTAATGAAGAGCGCAATATTGAAAAATGTATACAATCTTTAGAACCCGTAGTAGATGAAATTATAGTTGTAGACTCCTACTCTACAGATGACACGAAAATCATTTGTGAACGTTATAAGGTGAAATTTATTGAGCAAAAATTTTTGGGTTACATCGAGCAGAAAAATTTTGCACTCACGCAAGCTTCTCATAATTATATAGTTTCACTAGATGGTGATGAAGCCTTGTCTGAAACGCTTCAAAATTCTATTATTGAATTAAAATCCATTTGGAAACATGATGGTTATTATGCCAATAGGTTTAACAACTTTTGTGGGCAATGGATAAAACATTCAGATTGGTATCCAAACAAAAAACTACGTGTTTTTGACAGACGCATGGGAGCATGGAAAGGTATAAACCCTCATGACACTATTTTACTGCATGATAAAAACGCAAAAACTGGTCATTTAAAAGGTGATATTCTTCATAAAACTTATCAATCCTATGCTGAGTTTAACAAGAAAACTGAATATTTCTCTACCATTGCGGCAAAAGCTTATTTTGATAAAGGCAAAAAAGCATCACTATGGAACATAGTTTTCAACCCAACCTGGGCATTCTTTAAAGCTTATGTACTGCGATTAGGCTTTTTGGACGGCTTCAATGGCTTTGTTATTTGTGTGCAAACCGCTAACATTACCTTTCTAAAATATTCTAAATTAAGGGAATTGTACAGGCTAAAAAATTAACGCTATTTTTCAAAATTATCTATCATATCTTCAAAAAAACACAATACGCTTTAACCTCTTTATTTATAGCTTTATTATAAGTCACTTATTGTATCATACTATTATCTAAATATTTTAACTCAGGATTTTTATCTAAATACTCAATTAAAATAACGTTCAAAATCGTGCTTTTTATTCCAATTGAATAATTTCAAATGTTTAAACCACTGCCCGAAATTTTTACTGAGCAAATATGATTTTGACATGTTTAAATCTGGCATTTCAGTAATAAGATCTTTAATCTCATCCAAATCCTTTGATTCCATAAAACCAAGATTTTTCCATCGTTCTGGCTCCATATAATACACATCGCTAATTGTTTTATAATTGTCCTTATTAGCGCGTTTCCATTTGTCTAAAAACCCGTCGTTCACATCGACATTATGTGACCAATTATCAAGCTTAAACCGCAATTCTTCTTCTGACCTTGACAAACATTCATGAAGTAAAGTATGACGTGTATAAATGACTCTTTCTTCTGTTTTGCGCGCAACTTTATAATTGGGATAGTTTGTAGCTAGTTGTACTTTTGTTGGCCTGTCGACATAGAGAAGACCATCATCTAAATATTTATATACAATAATTGAAAAACCTGCAATTTGAATGGGGTGTTTATGGGGAGAATCTAAGTAAGAATCATATTTTCTTAAATCTGTTATAAAAGCCGAAAAGTTAATAAATATTTCATCTGAGTCTATCTGAATTAACCAATTGCCTATTCCCATTTTTAACGACAACATATGTCGTTCTCTGGTATCATTTTGTAAAGCCGTTAATTCCGGAATGTAAAAATCATCCTTATAAAATGTGATTTTATTTTCCGTATCAAAACGTTCTAACCAATCATAGAAACTGGTATCAATTTTAAATGTATTACCAGACCAAGTACGTTGTTTTATATCGGTTGCAATAAAAATAGCGTCGGCATTATTATAAACTGGCGGAAGTGACAGCTTTAATTTTTCATAATCGTAAGACATTAAAAAACCGATATGAATTTTTTTCATTTAACTCTTGCTTGTTCTAATTGAATAATAAACTAAAATATTTCACCTAAGCCTAAAACATTATTCACCCAATGTTTTAATAAATACTTTTGGTAAATTTCCTCAGGAAGCTCTTTATATGTTGTTTCAAAAAAAGATTTAGGGATTTCTACATTATTTTTATCAATAACTAAGATATTATGAGCATCATAAAAGTCATAATTAATAATATCCTTATTGGTTGTGATTAACTTCTTTTTATAGCCAAGACTTTCAAAAACTCTAAAGGTTAATCCTTGTTGATTCTCACGATGCACATCTAGTAATGCTTTAGCCTTTTTTATATGATTTTCTATATCTGAAAGGCTCATGTTTTCATGAGCGTATTCTATTTTAGTGGAATGTTGATATGGCTTTGCATTTTTACCTATACTATGAATAGAATAACTTTCGTTAATGTCGTCCAATCTTGCGGCAATCTCTTCAATGATTCGTAAACGTTTTAAATCATAGGTTGAAATATTAAAAACCGAATATTCTTCGGTCATTGTTGTAATAGGAAATTCTTTGTAGATAAAATTAGTTTTAAATTTAAACTTAAAACGCTCAACATCTTCTTTTTCAAACGAATACACCTCGTCGAAATATGAGTATATATTTTTAATATTAGGAGCTCGTTTGTAATTGTCATTAAAAAAACTTATAAATTTTGTGCCATTAGGTTGTATTGCCTTAATCGTTTTTGGTAACAAATAATCAGCCTTTACCATTAAGATTATATCTTGAAATTCTACGCGATCTAGACGCTTTAAAATTTCGACATGTAAATGCTCTTTTTTTACATTTTTATTTAAAAATGTTTTTCCAAAAAAATTTTTATTACGTTCAGTTTTCGTTGGATAACTGAATAGAAATGTATTGAAATCTACATGCTCAACATGATGGCCCTGATTTCTTAGCTCATTGACGATAAAGCTATTAAAACCCCAATTATCGAGTGTTATTAATGTTATTTTCAATTTTTTTTACTTTATATTAATTTCTTAAACTTAATTTTGAAAGTATTTCTTTTTAGGTAAAAAATTACTTCTTTATCAAAATATTTTCTAATAACACCTACACATTAAGCCATTTTTTAGAATAACCTTCAATAACCTAAAGGAAATTGAAATTTTTTATCTTTATACTCTTTAGTACCATAATCATATGGATCTCTATGCATAATACTCGAAGTCCAATTTTTTAAGAATAAATTCATTGTATATTTGAGAAGGTGAAAAGTAGCCTCCTATATCACACATCAAATTTTTACGACTATATTTTATACAAACCAATGCAATTTAAACAAAAAATTATTTGTGTTTACAGTAAATCTTTTATTAAAGAATGTAAATTAGAAAATTATTAAAACTAAATGATTGAAACACCCGAAATATCAATAGTAAGCCCTGTATATAAAGCAGATACTATTATTGAACAATTAGTAATTGAATTAAAAAGTGTTTTAAATACACAAAACATTACTTATGAAATCATTTTAGTAGATGATAGAAGCCCAGACAATTCATGGGTAATAATGCAACAGCTTTCAAAGGAACATCCAGAAGTAACAAGTATAAGGTTGAGTAGAAATTTTGGGCAACATCCAGCAATTATGGCAGGATTAGACCGAGCAAAAGGCAATTGGGTTGTAGTTATGGATTGTGATCTACAAGATCAACCCAAAGAAATTATAAAAATGTATACTAAAGCGAAAGAAGGATTTGATGTTGTATTGGCTAGACGTACCAAAAGGAAAGATAGTTTTTTTAAAAGAATGTCTTCCAAGTTTTTTTATAAAACATTCAATTTTTTAACTGGAGTTGAAATTAATAATGAAATTGCTAATTTTGGAATTTATAATAAAAAAGTTGTTAAAGCATTGCAAAACATTGGTGATACTTTAGTGTTTTTTCCTATTTTTGTTAAATGGGTAGGTTTTAACCAAACTACAGTTAAAGTAGATCATTCATCAAGGCTTGACGGGAAATCGAGTTACAAATGGTTAACTCTTTTTAAACTTGCATTTAACACTATTATTTCGTTTTCAAACAAACCTTTAATACTATTCTTGAATTTCGGAATTTTTATCTCAATACTTTCGTTTTTTGGAGGACTAGTTATATTAATTAAAGCATTAAATAACCAAATAGTAGTTTTAGGTTACAGCTCTATTATTATTAGTATTTGCTTCTTTTCTGGAATTATTATAACGTTTTTAGGCATTATAGGTTTATACCTAAGTAAAACATTTAATCAAACAAAAAAACGTCCAATCTTTATTATCGACTATGACGAAAATCAAAAAATTAAATTGGGAAAGTGATTTTTTTAATTTTAATGTAGGTATTCTTGATTTACTTAAAAACCAGTTTCAACCATTACATGCAAATCTAACCCAAGCTTTTAAGCTTATAGTAACGAATCAAAAAATTGAAGAAACTATTCACTTTAAAACGCATGAACTACATTATACTGAAACAAAACGTACATACAACAAAAATATTGATATTAAAACCCGTTTAAAACCCTATTCATATATATTTGACACCGATACAAATCCTTGCGATTACAAAGGTTTGTTAGAATTAGCATTTGAAAGTGGGAAGTATAGTAGATTTAAATGCGACACTAATTTTACAAGTAAACAGTTTGAATCTTTGTATAAAACATGGATTATAAATAGTCTAAACAAACAAATAGCAGATAAAATTTTCTATATTAAAAAAGAAAATGAAATTGTAGGCTTTGCATCTATAAAACTAAACATTAACATTGCTCAAATTGGACTCATTGCCGTATCAGCTAATAAGCAAGGACAAGGATTAGGCAGTATTTTGCTCAACGTTGTCGAAAATTATTGTGCACAAAAAAAAATTCAAGAATTAAACATTTCAACACAAAAAAATAACACACAGGCGGGTGCTTTTTACGAAAAAAACGGATATAAAATAAAACAAGATCTAATTATTAAACATTACTGGAAAACAAAATGATGATACCATTTAATAAACCATTTTTAACAGGCAAAGAAACACAATACATAGAAGAAGCTGTATTTAGTGGTAAAATTTCTGGTAATGGCGATTTTACAAAAAAGTGTCAATCTTTTTTCGAAAAAAAGTATGGTTTTAAAAAATGTTTACTCACTACATCCTGTACAGATGCACTTGAAATGTGTGCTATTTTAGCAAATATTAAGGAAGGCGATGAAGTTATTGTACCGAGCTATACATTTGTCTCTAGTGCTTTAGCATTTGTTAGGCAAGGCGCAAAAATAATTTTTGCAGATTCATACTCAAATAATCCAAATATAGACGCAGGTTTAATAGAACCATTAATTACTAAAAAAACAAAAGCAATTGTAATTGTACATTACGCTGGAATATCTTGTGAGATGGATACTGTAATGGCAATTGCGAACAAACACAACATCTTAGTTATTGAAGACGCTGCGCAAGCTATAGATTCGTATTACAAAGAGAAACCATTAGGAAGCATTGGCCACTTTTCAACATTTTCTTTTCATGAAACCAAAAATATCATTTCTGGTGAAGGTGGAATGCTTGCTATAAATGATGAGAGATTTGCAGAAAGAGCAGAAGTGATTTGGGAAAAAGGCACCAATAGAGCACAATTTTTTAGAGGCGAAATTAACAAATATGGTTGGATAGATACTGGGTCATCATTTTTACCATCTGAAGTTATTGCTGCTTTTTTATGGGCCCAATTAGAAAATTTAAATACAATTCAAAAAAAAAGAAAGCATATTTGGAATACCTATTACTCCAAATTAAATAATGCAAACTTAAACCATTTTAGCCTTCCAATAATACCAAGTTACGCATCGCAAAATGGTCACTTATTTTATTTAGTTGTAAAAAACATAGAAACGAGGGCCAAACTAATTAATTATCTAAAAACCAATAATATTCATGCGGTCTTTCATTATTTATCACTTCATGCTAGCGCATATTATCATAAAAAACATGATGTAAGAGTTTTACCAAACTCAGATAAATTTACAAACTGTTTAGTCAGATTACCTTTATTCTACAACTTATCAGATGTTGAACTTGAAAAAATCATTAATGCAGTAATAACTTTTGACAATAATGAAACAATATTTTAACAACTATAACATATACATTATTGTCTTATTGATTTGTGCAATTACATTAGTTAGTACTTTCTTTTCATATCCCTATTTATCTAATGATTGTGGTTACTATTTACAAGTAATTAATGATATGTACAATGATAATTTGTATTTTAAAGAGATTGCAACACCATACAATCCTTTAGGTGTTTTGATTTTAAGTATACCTAAAATACTTATCAATACAGCAGATTCAAGACATCATTTAACAGTAAACATTATAGCAATGTTTATCTCTTCATACGTCCTATTCAAAATATTAAACACACAACTTAAAAATAAAAAAATAAACTTTTTCTTTAGTCTTTTATTTTTAACAACTTGCTTAATTTACGATGGTGCATTTTTAATGTTAGAACCAATATCAATATTATTTTTATTAATTGGGGTCATATTTTATATCAAACATAGAGAAAATAGGGATTACAAATATTTATTTTTAGTAGGATTATGTATCTCTTTAGCCTTTTTTACAAAACAATATGTCTTGTTCATTTTACTACCAATTGGCGTTGATATTCTTTTAAGAAAAAAGCATTTTTTAAAAGAGACCATTATTTTAACCCTTGGTATTATTTTACCAGTTTTATTATGGTTTTTCTATTACAATTATCATGACATTACCCTACTACAATATTTTAAATACATCTCAGGAAAAGGACTTAACCTAGATACTGGAAATGGAACTGGGATAAACAATAAGTTTAACACCACTGGGTTAGTAAATTATTTAATCTTATATATTTTCATTTTATTTACGCCTTTCTTGTTAAGAAGAAAAAAACATAAAAATACATTATTTTACATCTTACTTTTCATAGCGCCTTTTAGTGTATTTATTTTTGCTTCTTACTACCATTATTTTCAATATATATTCCCTTTCACATTAATACTAATTACGTTTTTATTAAGTAAAGAAAGTTCCTTTATCAACAAAAAAGTATTTCACGCTGCACTTATCATTTCAACAATAATGGTAATAGCATTAACAATAAAGTCCGTAAATGGACAAAAATTATATTATGAAAGACAAACTATTAATGAGAAAATTCTACTCCAAGCAATTCCAAAAAATGCTGCAGTATATCTTAGCGGAATTCGTCCTGCATTTTATTATTTAGGAAATTATAAATCCATAAATTTAAAAGATATTGGCTATACTTTTCCTGGATATTTTTATCCTGAAACCATTTTTAAAAATCTTAAAAAGGGAGACTATCTTGTTTTAACCAATGCGTATATTCATGATTATGATAAATATTTGGACGAGTTTGAAAAAGAAACCATATTATTCATGGGAAAAAAGGAACTAGACAAAGAAGTTCATATTTTACAAAAGAAATAGCGCACCAAAAATTAAAAAACATAATTAAATTCTTTAAAAAGGGGCAATCATAAGCTATTCTAAAGACACCGTTTAAGAAATTTACTGTAAGTCAAACTATGCCGAAGGACTGGTCTACTCAGTTACAAACGATAGAATACAAAAATAAAATAATAAAACTTACAGAAACCTGACAAACTATTTATGATGTCGTAGAGACTTCTATTCTATAACCCTATAAGTAATAAAGTGATTAAACTGCTTGTTATCGCCTGTTCATAGTAGTATCTTCAATTGCTTTTACTTTTAAAGAATTTCTTAAATTTTATTTTAAACATTTTAAAAGTATATCGCTTTCGGTGAGAAATAGTATAAAACCATGGGTTACCCGATCTTACGTCACCGTTAATATAAGTAAAATCGGTAAAATTTTGTTTCCAAGCTACATAATTAAAACTCAATTGATCTCTCTTACTTTCATTATTCACGATATCCCACCAGGCCTCATTAACACTAATTAATTCATTATCAAAATGTTTTCTTATAAGAATCGGCGCCGTAATTAAACCATTATTTTCGGGATATCCTTCTTGCTTAAAACGATTTATTTGAGTTGTCATAACCTCTGGATCATCCCTGTAAACTCCTTTTTCATTCCCATTATTCATAAGCGCTTTATATTCTAAATAAATACAATTTCGCTGATCTACGTTGCTGTTTTGATTATGATCAAAACTCGCCATCTTGGCAAGTTTCATTTTTCCTTGGATCAGTCCATTAATATCTTTTAATATCCAAATATTAGCATCTATGTACACACTTATTTCACAAGTTTTGGGTAAATGTTTATGAGGTAAAATTTTATACCAACGATTACTCCGAGTATTATCATTGATTACAGGGGCTTTAACCTTTACTATTGTCCAGTTTTTGCATTTTATGTCTCTATCGGTATAACATATGTATTCTATATTTGGAAGCTTTGGCTGTGGAATCAACCCGCCATAATTGCCAAAAAGTGCGGTATAAACAATAATTTTCCTATTCATTTAACATCCATCTTTTATACCATAATTGAAAAACTAATGATGACCTAACGCCAGTTGAAAATCTGATTCATTAAAAACTTTGACACCATGATCGTCTGGACCACGATGTTCCAAAGCATTGCTCATGGCTGTAATAACAGCCGTTTCATAATTTTTAGAATATGATAAATAACCCGCAATGCCACACATTAATACCTGAGTTTTAATTGGAATATAAACATACAAGATATAACATTAAAACATAAAATAAATTTCATATAATAATAATTAAGTAGCTATTTCTTTTTTCAAAAATTTAAAACCGACTAATTAATTTACGCTATTGATATGAGCAACATATTGTATCTTTGTAGTCCATAGGAATACACTTTTTTTTGTAAAATATTTAGATTAAAGTGTTATTGTTTACCAAATGAATTCTTAAAGAGAAAAAACACATGGTTTTTATATCAATGTTTTAAACTCTGTTAAAATCATTTACCAATTAAGTGCTTTTTAAGTATGCAAAACGAGCTCAACAAGGTAATAAAAATATTAAAACAAGGTGGCATAATTCTCTACCCAACAGATACCGTTTGGGGCATTGGTTGTGATGCCACAAACCCTGAAGCGGTTGCAAAAGTATATCATTTAAAACAACGTGTTGAAAGCAAAGCTCTTATATGTTTAGTTGCCGATGATAGAATGCTCAAGAAATATGTCAAGACAGTTCCTTTTGCCGCCTATAGCATTATTGAAGTTGCTGAAAACCCCATCACAATTATTTATGACAGTGCCCAAAATCTAGCTGAAAATTTAATTGCAAAAGACCAAACAGTTGCCATTAGAATTCCTGATGATGAATTTTGTTATCAGCTATCGCGAAAAATGAATGGCGCCTTAGTGTCGACCTCAGCGAATATAAGTGGTATGCCGACACCACAATCTTTTAAAGAAATACATGTAGACATTTTAAAAGGTGTGGACTATGTTGTAAATTTGCACCATAAAAAAAAGCCGACAAAACCCTCTTCCATCATTAAGTTAAGCAATGACGGAACGGTGAAAATTATTCGGAAATAAAATCCCCATTATCAAACTGTAATATCCTTTATTGGTTTGTAGGATTAAGGCTTGAAATTTGATTGTTATGAAATTAGAACAGGCACTCGACAACAATATTTTTAAAATTATTTCGCGATCGGCCAATGAGTTACAATTAGATGCATATGTTATAGGTGGATTTGTAAGAGATTTCATTTTACAACGTAGTTCTGCCAAAGATATTGATATTGTAGCCATTGGCAGTGGTATTGCCTTGGCTAGAAAAGTTGCACTAAATTTACCCAATCAACCAAAAGTTCAAGTTTTTAAAACATATGGCACTGCTATGTTGCGTTTTGAAGATGTCGAAATAGAATTCGTTGGTGCCAGAAAAGAATCATATCATGAAGATAGTAGAAATCCTGTTGTTGAAAATGGCACCTTAGAAGATGACCAAAATCGTCGTGATTTTACTATTAACGCGCTCGCCTTAAACCTTTCAGAAGAAAATTTCGGAGAATTACTAGACCCGTTTTATGGTGTTCAGGATCTCAAAAATGGTATAATTCGTACGCCATTAAATCCAGATATAACTTACAGTGACGACCCATTGCGTATGATGCGCGCAATACGATTTGCAACACAATTAAATTTCATTATCGAAAAAGGATCTCTCGAATCCATTTCAAAAAATTCAGAACGTATCAAAATTATTACCAACGAACGTATTGTTGTAGAATTAAATAAAATTATGGAAAGTGTTAAACCTTCTATTGGACTTTTATTACTAGAACAAACAGGATTATTGCAATATATATTACCTGAATTGACAAATTTAAAGGGTATTGATGAAGTTGAAGGTCAAAAACATAAAGACAATTTTTATCACACCTTAGAGGTTGTTGACAATATCGCTAAAAACACGAATGATTTGTGGCTACGTTGGGCTGCACTTTTACATGATATTGGGAAAGCACCAACTAAAAAATTCAGTAAAAAAGTAGGGTGGACCTTTCATGCACATGAATTTGAAGGTTCAAAAATGGTATATCATTTGTTTAAGCGCCTAAAAATGCCATTGAATGACAAAATGAAGTTTGTTCAAAAAATGGTATTTATGAGCTCAAGGCCAATAGTTTTGGCTCAAGGAGTTACAGATTCTGCCGTAAGACGTTTAGTTTTTGATGCTGGTGATTATGTTGATGATTTAATGACCCTTTGTGAAGCTGATATTACAACGAAGAACCCTAATAAATTTGCCAAATATCACAACAATTTTAAAATCGTTCGACAAAAAATAATTGAGGTTGAAGCCCGTGATCACGTTAGAAATTTTCAACCACCAGTTACTGGTGAAGAAATAATGAAAACTTTTAATTTAAAACCCTCAAGAGAAATTGGTATTATAAAAGAAGCTATTAAAGAAGCAATTCTTGAAGGTGTAATTCCAAATGAACATGATGCTGCTTTCAAATTAATGCTTGATAAAGGAAAAGCTTTAGGTCTAAATGCAACCCTAAATAATAATTAAAACTATGACAGCGCGAATTAAAGACAACAAAAGCGTCATCTACTGGTTACTTACTGGATGCGTATTAATTTTTATAATGGTCATTGTTGGAGGTATAACAAGACTCACTGATTCTGGCTTATCAATGTCTAATTACAAGCTCATTACTGGAACCATTCCTCCCATCGGTGAGCAAGAATGGCAGGAGGCTTTTGATCTCTATAAGCAATACCCTGAATATCAAAAACTTCACAGTCATTTTACTTTAGAAGATTTTAAAAGTATATATTTTTGGGAATGGTTACACCGCGTTATTGGCAGGTCAATCGGTCTGGTTTTTATTATTCCGTTTTTATACTTCCTAATTAAAAAACAACTTAGCAAAAACACCATCAAAAAGTGTTTAGTTTTATTAGTTCTTGGAGGGTTTCAAGGTTTTTTAGGTTGGTATATGGTAAAAAGTGGGCTTGTTGATCGACCAGATGTGAGTCATTTTAGATTAGCAGCACATTTAACTACTGCATTTTTAACTTTTGCAGCGACACTCTGGGTAGCTTTAGATTTAATCTTTCCTCATCATAAACTGCCTAATAAACCAATTAAGAACCTCATTTTAGTGAGCTATTTTGTGTTAGTCATTCAAATTATTTATGGCGCTTTTGTGGCTGGTTTAAAAGCTGGGCTGATGCATAATCATTGGCCTTTAATGAATGAAGGCAAGTTTATTCATTTTTCAGCATATGTTCTAGAACCGTTTTACAAGAATTTTATTGAAAACCCCAGTGGCATCCAATTTGTGCATAGAATATTAGCGTACATTGTTGTGATTTGCGTACTGCTAATTTGGAAAAAATCGAGAACGTTAGAACTTACAAACTATCAATCTCAGGGTGTAAATGGATTGTTAATAATTGTTGGAGTTCAATTTTTATTAGGCATATTCACCCTATTATTACAAGTCCCACTATGGCTAGGAATTGCGCATCAAGTTGGCGCATTTTTCTTATTAAGTTTTATGACATTTACTTTACACCGTTTCAGTAAATAATTCAAAAAAACCATATCTTTGTAGCCTAATATGTTATAATGATTTACAGATTTAGAGTCATCCTTGATAACGATACTGAAGACGATATTTTCAGAGATATTGAAATTCGACAAACTGACACTTTAGAAGATTTTCATAATGCTGTTACCCAATCTTTTGGATTTGACGGTTCTGAAATGGCTTCTTTTTATGTGAGTGATGATGAATGGAATCAAGGTGAAGAAATTTCTCTTTTTGATATGAGTGAGGGCCTAAATACTGTAAAATTAATGAATGAAACGGTTTTAGAAGACACGGTAGATAAAGATAAAACCAAATTAATTTACGTTTACGATTTCTTTAGCATGTGGACGTTTTTTGTTGAACTTGCGGAAATTGTTGATGAAGCCGAAGGTACTGACTATCCTAACTTAATGTTTGTTCATGGGCAAATACCAACTGAAGCCCCTCAAAAGGATTTTAAATCTGATGATGATTCTGACGGCTTAAATGGATTTGATGATCACCTAGATGTTGATGACTATAGTGACATTGATTTTGATGATCAATGGAATTAGGACTCTCTTAATCCAACAATATTTCCTTAAGTTTTAAATTATTTTAGTTATTTTAGAAATGCATTTGTAACAAATTTACAACTGCATCGTCATACTTGTTATAACTAATCAATCAAATCATAACTATTGGAATCAATACTCACAATTAGTAACCTTACAAAAAAGTTTGGTTACCTCACTGCTGTTAAAGATCTTTCCTTTACCATCAATAAAGGAAATGTATACGGCATTCTCGGACCTAATGGAAGCGGAAAATCAACAACACTTGGTGTTGTTTTAAATGTTGTAAACAGAACCTCTGGAGAATTTCATTGGTTTGACGGGAACATTACAACACACGATGCACTTAAAAAAGTTGGTGCTATTATTGAAAACCCCAACTTTTACCCATACATGTCAGGTTATGATAACCTGAAACTAGTTTGTAAAATAAAAGGTGTAGACTACGCCAAAATAGATGAAAAACTGGATATTGTTGGTTTAGGAGAAAGAAAAACGAGCAAGTTTAAAACGTATTCTTTAGGGATGAAACAGCGTTTAGCCATTGCCTCGGCACTACTAAACGATCCGGAAATATTAATTCTAGATGAACCCACCAATGGTCTCGATCCTCAAGGTATTCACCAAATTAGACAAATCATTAAAGATATTGCCAATCAAGGCACA
>JAGSHF010000147.1 GCA_023954685.1 Flavobacteriaceae bacterium
GGGGTATTATAATATTATTAGAAAAGAATATGGTTTTGGAGAAAGTATTGGTGTTGGACTCAACCGTTTTGTGAATCAAATTACATCATATGGAAGTCAGTTAAAATTAATCTTTACACCAAGTACCGGAGCGTATAAAGGCGTTGGTGGTTTTAAAGCTATTTTTGATATTTTTCCAGCAACATGGAGCTGGCCTGATTTTTGGAATTTAACAGCCTTTTTATCAATTATGCTTGGCGTACTTAACTTGCTACCAATTCCAGCATTAGATGGTGGTCATGTCATGTTTTTGCTCTATGAAATGATATCTGGAAGAAAACCAAGTGATAAATTTTTAGAATACGCTCAAATGGCTGGATTCTTTATTTTAATTGCTTTGGTGCTCTTTGCCAATGGGAACGATATATTTAAAGCTATTTTTAATTAATTTTTTATTAAATATAGTTGTAGTATTTTAAAAAATATATATATTTGCGCTCGCAAAAGCGAAAAGATACTACTTTATAAGTTGTATTGAAGTCAGAAAAAAGACTAAAAAAGAAACCACACTCCTCTTTAGCTCAGTTGGTTAGAGCATCTGACTGTTAATCAGAGGGTCCTAAGTTCGAGTCTTAGAAGAGGAGCAAGTTTATAAAACCTTACTAGAAATAGTGAGGTTTTTTTTATTTTAAACTACTTTTTCTAAATTCATTCGTAAAATAAAGCAAAGTTCATCAGTTCTTCATTAAATTGGTTCGACAGAACAATATTAAGAGGAGCAAGATTGAAAAGCCACTAGAAATAGTGGCTTTTTTTGTGCTCAAAACTCACTTTTAAGAATTTCAGTATCTTTAGAAATAAACTAATTAATAGGCTATTGAGCTCTTTAAATATATAATGACAAGATTAAAAACTCTTTCCGTTTTTATATTCTTAGTTAGTTGTTTTGTGCAATCTATGGCACAGAGCAATATTACTATTGATCACTATACCAAAGACTATGGTAAACATTATCGATGGGTTTATGACATCACTCAAGATGAGAATGGATTTATGTGGTTTGCAAACCATACTGGATTAAGAAAATATGATGGCGTCGATTTTCATACCTATCAACATAATAAAGAAGATTCTACTACCATTAGTGTAAATACTTTAAAACGCATTGTAAAAGATAATGAAGGTATTATATGGGCGTTTGGTGAGGATATGGTTTTTAATAAATTCAATAGCAAGACCGAACAAGTTAGTCGTGTAAATTTTTTTTATAAGAACAATAAAATTCAGAAAAAGTTCGATTTTCAGCTAAAAGATTTTAAAGCACTTTCTAATGGATTTTATGTTTTACTCTATGAAACAGAAACTAATAATAATTCCTTTTGGAAATATAATGCCAAATTAAAGGCATTTGAGCATATAATTGATATTTCAACTTCCAAATCAGACAATTTTGAACACTTTTTTGGACAAGATGCGACACGTGTCTGGTTTTGGGACTGGGAGGAAGGTTATACATTTCTAGATTTAAATAATCTTGAAATCATTTCATTCAAAACAGAAGGTATTGAAACGCCGATTGATGGTAATCATAAGTTTTGGTTCCCTTCAACTACTGAAACAAAACTTGAATTTTTTGAACTTCCTATTAATGTTCAAACTAATAAAATTGATAGACTAAGTCTTGACAATTTAGGTCATATATGGTTTTATCATAACAATTCAGAATTGTTTAGATTTAACAGAAGAACTAAAGAATTAAAGCGATTTACTGACCCTATGTTTGATAAAGCATCAGGAAAGCAAATTATGTATCATATGTTTGAAGATCGTGATGGAGGCATTTGGAACGGACATTTTTTTGGAGCTGTACGATTTTCTGAAAAAACCAATTTATTTAAAACATATCTAAGTAATTCTTTATCCCAAACAAGAACTAATACCAGTTTTTTTAATGCAAGAAATATTGTTGAGTTATCATCTACACAGTTTATTATTAAAGAGAATAATAATGATTTGATACTCTTAAATATTGATACAAATGAGACTAAAAAACTAATTAAATCTCCAAATATTAGTACTGATGAAACCATTAATTCTTTAGCTGTAGACGCTGAAGGGTTTTTATGGTTTAATACAAATGAAACCATAATTAGGCGTAATGTAACCACGAATGAAGAGAATGTTTATAAAGTTAGTTCCAATATTAATGTAGGGGAGATTAATGAAGATGCTTTTAAAAAACATTGGCCTCGATTATTTGTTGACGCTTCCAACCAAGTATGGTGGTGCGATTTAAGTGGTGCTTATTTGTTTGACAAATTTGAAGGGAAACTCAATAAACTTTCACTTCAAAGAATAAGTTCAAATGAAGACATAGATTTTAAGTTTGCTAGCTACGATGTGAAGAATGATAAGATTTATGGCACTTGGCGTGGTGGTGTTTATAGTATTGATTGTAAACAGAAGAGTGCTTCAGTAATAAACATTTTTAAACCTAATGAAGGCTACGATATTTTAACCACATCAGTTTTGTTTTGGAAAGATGCATATTGGTTATCTACCAATAAAGGTCTTATTCGTTTTAACCCCATAACTAATGAAAAGAAAGTATATAAAAGAAGCGAAGGATTATCGTCAAATATTGTCATTAGCACTTTGGCCTATGATAATGCTATTTGGATGGCAACCCTTGTAGGTTTGAGTAAATTGGATATAGAGACTAATGCAATAACAACTTATACAACAGAGCATGGATTACCGACCGATGAGTTTAGAAATTGGTCATATCTAAAAACATCAATTAATGAATTGATGTTTGGAACTGTAAATGGAATTGTTGTTGTTGATCCTTCAAAATTCAAAATTAAACAAGGTAATAGCGGACGGCTAAACCTTATTGGCATGGCAACTTATGACCATTCTAAAGATAAAATTAGCTTTCACCCTAATCATGCAAATGTTACCAAGACTTCAATAAAAGTGCAACCTAATGAGAGAACATTGATTATTAAGTATGCGTTGGCTAATTATAAAAACACAAACAAAAACAGGTATTTCAGATACATGGAAGGCCTTGACAATAATTGGGTTTCAGATGGGACAAACATTGAAGCAAGATATTTACAAATGCCTCCAGGAAATTATACGTTTAGAGTTAGAGCTAGTGGGCCAGAGATGAGGACAGCGGAAAATGAAATAAATATTGCTGTTGAGGTTTTGCAATTTTGGTATTTAAGATGGTGGGCATTAGCTACTTATTTTATAGTACTAGCACTAGGACTGGCTTTATTTTATCACTGGAGGTCAAACCGAAAAATTGCTATACAGGAAGCGCGGAGTATAAAAGAATTAGATAATGCTAAAACACGAATGTATACAAATATCACACATGAATTTAGAACACCATTAACTGTGATGTTAGGAATGAATGATGCTATTAAAGATTATTCTAATGAAGGAAAGACTCAGAAGATTTTAGAAGCCCATTCTATGATTGACAGAAACGCAAAAAACCTATTGAGTTTAATCAATCAGATGTTAGAGCTCTCTAAGCTGGAATCAGGAAAATTAAAAATTAATAATCTACAAGGGAATATTGTCGATTACTTAAAATATCGGTTAGAATCCTTTCAATCTTACGCCATTGAAAAAAGTATTTCAATTGAGTTTGAAACGCATTATCAAGAGGTGAATATGGATTTCGATGTCGATAAGATTTCTCATATTTTGGGGAACCTCATTTCAAATGCAATCAAGTTTACACCAAAAGGAGGAAAAATAGGGGTATTTCTAAATCGAAGTCATCTAGCAGAAAGTGATTTTATAGAGTTAAAAATCCAAGATAATGGTATTGGTATTAAGGCCGATAAAATAGATCATATTTTCGATAGATTTTATCAAGTTGATGATTCAAATACTAGAAAAGCACAGGGTTCTGGAATTGGCTTGTCACTGGTTAAAGAGCTCGTAAAATTAATGGATGGTGAAATAACTGTTTTAAGTGAAGTTAATAAAGGGAGTATTTTCACAGTATTGCTTCCTATTACAAATGATGCAGCAATTGCCAAAACGTTTAGTGGTCAATCTTCTGAGGAATGGTCTGAACGAACCTTTTACACTGAATTTAATGACTCAGACGATGAAATTCATAACAAAGATGCGCCTTTAATTTTAGTTGTAGAGGATAATCTTGACGTACTGCACTATATAAGTGTAAGTCTACAAAAAGAGTATCGTATTGTTAACGCTAGTAATGGAGAAGATGGAATTAAAAAAGCCATTGAATTAATTCCAGATATTATAATAAGTGATGTTATGATGCCTTTAAAAGATGGTTTTGAACTGTGTGAATCCATTAAAACGGATGAACGCACGAGCCATATTCCAATAATACTTTTAACAGGAAAAGCCGATTTAGATTCAAAAATTGAAGGTTTAGAACATGGTGCTGATATTTACCTTGAAAAACCATTCTACAAAAGAGAGTTATTAGTCAGACTTAAAAACTTGATGGCATTACGTTCTGAAATTCAAAAACGTTTTTCAGAAAAGGAACTATCTTCAACCATCGACGAATTACCAAAACTTGATAATGAATTTTTAATAAAGCTACGAGCAATTATTCTCGTGCATTTAGAAGATGAAGATTTCAATTCTACAAAATTAAGCGAACTTGCTTTTATAAGCCGCACACAACTACACAGAAAACTTATAGCAATAACAGGTAAATCAACAACTAATCTCATTAGAAAAGTGCAATTAGAAAAAGCAAAAGAACTACTCACTTCAGGAAATTATAATGTGAGTGAGGTAGCATTTAGTATTGGTTTTAAAACACAAGCTCATTTTAGTCGGGTATTTGCTGAAACTTTTGGTGTTTCTCCTAGTAAGTATAAAGACTCGTAATTTCCATCTTCTTTCTAGGTGGGTAAAAAGATGGCATTAAATTCTTTGAAACATACAGACACGTGTTTGGAACAGGCAGATACGTAGACTCTGAAAGAAACATAGATATTTGAATTGTTCAATAATCAGATGAATGGATTAATCATTATTTAATGGTCATTCATCATAAATAATATCAATATGAAAACTTTAAAATTATTAATGCTTTGCTTACTTATTACAGCGTGCACATCTAGCTGTAGTTCAGACGATGACTCAGGAAATTTTACGCCAAATAATTCACTTAAGCTAAGCGACCTTGAAGGAAGTTGGATTGCTAATTCAGCGTTATTTACTAATAATTCTAATTCTACTGAATCATTCGATATGGTTGCAAACGGAGGGGAAATAAGATACACCATGTTAGTTGGTGGAGGCACAAGAACTTGGATAGACTTTGGTAATTATCAAGATGAATGGGATTCACAAGCTAGTTTATCTGGGAATATACTAACAATGACTCCAGCTGAAGAAAATAGAGGAGTAAATGTATTTTTAATTGAAAAAGAGGGGGATGTAATTATTTTAACAAATTCTAATGACAACTTCGATTTTACACTCACTGGGGAAACAGCAGTATCTTCAACTTCAGTTACAACATTAATACCTAATAACTAGAAGTCCAATTTAAATTAGCTCAATAAACAAAAGTATATTTACAAAAATGGTGATTATCTATAAATTATAGATCAAAGCTAACTTCATCAATTCTTCATTCAATTGGTTGACAAATCAATATTACAGGGAGCAAGTTTGAAAAGCCACTAGAAATAGTGGTTTTTTTGTTTCTAATTTTCAATAGAGATTTTTCTTAGCCATTTTTCTTGATATCTTTAGAGTCATACTTTTAATAATAAATTATGATTTTAGCGATTTGGATTGCACTTATTATTCTGGCAATAATTTACGCTGTCGCGCTTATAAAAGACATTACTAAGCATAAAAGCGTGTTAGAAAATATAAGTGTTGTAAAAACAGCAATTATTGGTTTTGTAGTTAATTTTTTTGACACCTTAGGCATTGGTTCTTTTGCCCCTCAAACCGCCCTATTAAAGTTTACAAAACAAACAGAAGACAGATTGATACCAGGAACATTAAACGTATCCAATACGATTCCTGTATTAATTCAAGCACTCATTTTTATTAAAATCGTAGAGGTTGAAGTTATTACATTAATAACCATGTTATTATCAGCTACAGCTGGGGCTATTTTGGGCGCTGGAATTGTCTCAAAATTATCTGTAAGAAAAATTCAATTAACGATGGGGTTTGCATTATTAGTAACTGCTTTTTTTATGCTTTCTGGGCAAATGGAATGGATTCAAGGCGGTGGGGAAGCTATTGGTTTAACAGGTTGGAAATTAGCAGTAGCTATTGGTGCTAATTTTGTTCTTGGCGCTTTTATGACTGCAGGAATAGGAATGTATGCACCTTGTATGGCCTTAATATATGGTTTAGGGATGTCGCCTTTAGTAGCGTTTCCAATCATGATGGGTTCTTGTGCGTTTTTAATGCCTCCCGCTTCAGTAAAGTTCATTAAAGAGGGGGCTTACAACAGAAAAGCTTCATTAGCAATGATTATTCCTGGAATAATTGCGGTTTTAATTGCAGCTTTTTTTGTAAAATCTTTACCGTTGAATACACTTCGCTGGGTGGTTATTGGAGTTGTTTTATATACCTCTTTTATTATGCTAAAATCAGCTAAGCAAGGCAATGGCTGAAAGGCACAATTTTAATTCAATACGAATGTGTAATTATGTGATACATTACATTTTATATTGATACATAATAATAGTATTTTAGGGGACGATAAATACTACAAACATGAACAATTATCTCTTTACGATACTTCCGCTTTGGGCAATTTATATTAGTATTGTTTTCATTATTATTTTAGCTGTACGCTCAGGAATAGCTTATGCTAGATGGCGAAAAAATCGTTATGGCATTGAAGATGATAATTCTATTAACACCTTGGTTGGCGCTACATTAGGATTGTTAGCATTTATATTAGCTTTTACTTTTAGCTTAAGCTCTTCACGGTTTGATGCCAGAAAATCGTTTTTGTTAGAAGAAGTTAATTCTATAGAAACCAGTTGGCTAAGGGCGGGTTTGATTGAACAACCGTATAGTGAACAATTACAAAAAGCATTAGTTGAATACACTGAAACGAGACTATTTATAATAAAAAACCCGGAGAAGGTTTTAGAAACTATTGATAAAGCAACAAGTTTGCAAAATGAAATGTGGGCCCTACTTACAGAAATGACTCATAATAATATTGGCAATGATGAAATCAATGCTCTATTGATTGATGCTGTAAATACGATGTTTGACAATCAGACAAAACGAGTTTCTAAAGGTGTTATAGATCGGATACCAAATTTAATTTGGATCGCATTGTTTATGCTCGTCATTATCGCCATGTTTCAGGTTGGCTTTTTATTGGGAAAAACAGATAGAGCCAACTGGCTGTTGGTTATAGCTCTGTCAATGGCGTTTGCAGTCATTATCTCAACTATTGTGGATTTAGATAGTTCTAAAGGGCATATCACTGTTAATCAACAAGTATTATATGATATGTATGAAAGGATAAATGTTAATTAGCCTATATGATAGAGCATTGAGTAATTCGTTTTAATGTTTCTTTTTAGAGATCCCTTGTTAGCTCAAGCTTAAGGATTTACTTTATGTTTCATTAGCCGTGTTTTACTTAAACGTCTATACTATTATGACACACATATTTTAGAAAAGTCACATTATTTCA
>JAGSHF010000124.1 GCA_023954685.1 Flavobacteriaceae bacterium
ATTAACGTTCTCCCACAGCTTAGTTCTCAATTCCGGCATCGTTTTGATCATATCAAGCCTTTTCAAGGCTCCTTTTACCATAGCCATCGGTAAGGATTTGGCAAACATCTGCGAACGCATATTATATTGTAAGTACTTTATAACATCTTTATTACCTGCAAAAAAAGCACCAATACCTGCCATCGATTTTGCAAAAGTAGCAAAGTATACATCTATTTCATCCTGAACGCCTTGTTCCTCACCTGCTCCTGCTCCAGTTTTACCTAAAGTTCCAAATCCATGAGCATCATCAACTAAAAATCTAAAATTAAATTTCTTTTTTAAATCAACAATCTCTTTTAATCGGCCTTGTTCACCTCGCATTCCAAACACACCTTCAGAAATCACTAAAATTCCTCCACCCGTTTGTTCAGCCATTTTAGTTGCACGCTCTAAATTCTTTTCTAAACTTTCAATGTCATTGTGCTTATACGTAAAGCGCTTACCCATATGTAATCGCACTCCATCAATAATACAAGCATGAGAATCTACATCATACACAATAATATCGTCTTTTGACACCAATGCGTCAATGGTAGACACCATACCTTGATAGCCGAAATTTAATAAATAGGTTGATTCTTTATTAACGAAAGCTGCCAATTCATTCTGCAATTGTTCATGCAAATTTGTATGACCAGACATCATTCTAGCTCCCATAGGGTAAGCCGAACCGAACTCTTTAGCCGCCTCAGCATCAACTTTTCTGACTTCTGGATGATTGGCCAATCCTAAATAGTCATTTATACTCCAAGTGATAACATCTTTTCCTTGAAATTTCATTCTATTAGAAATCTGTCCTTCAAGCTTCGGAAACACAAAATACCCTTCTGCCTGAGAAGCCCATTTTCCTAATGGTCCTTTATCCTTATAGATTTTTTCGAATAAATCTTTCATTCAATTACTTAGTCTTTGTTAGGCCACAAAATTATACAATTAATTTGTGACCACATAATTATTTAATCAACATGTTTTGAAAACCAAAACGCACAAAAAAACCTGTAAATATTTACGAATAGCACAGGTTGATTTTATAGTTTAATATTTACTTTATATGTTCAACAACATTTACTTGAGTTTCATTTTTAGCATCAAAAAACCCTTGAGTCTCCATCCATTTATCACTGAATACCTTACTCATATAGCGAGATCCATGATCTGGAAATATTACAACAATTCTCGAATCCTCATTAAATTCACCTTCCTCTGCCAATTGTTTTACGGCCTGCATAGCTGCACCACTAGTGTATCCTACAAACATGCCTTCTGTAAGTGCTATCTCTCTAGTAGCGTGAGCACTTTCCTCATCAGTTACTTTTACAAATTTATCAATTGCGTTAAAATCCGTAGCTGTTGGTATTAAGTTTTTCCCCAAACCTTCAATTCTGTATGGGTATATTTCATTCTTATCTAATTCTTTTGTTTCATGATACTTTTTTAACACAGAGCCATAAGCATCAACCCCAATAACTTTAACATTTGAATTTTGTTGCTTCAAATATTGTGCAGTCCCCGAAATTGTTCCTCCAGTTCCACTACATGCAATTAAATGCGTTATCTCACCGTCAGTTTGCTCCCATATTTCTGGGCCAGTAGATTTAAAATGAGCATCGCTATTTAAAGCATTAAAATACTGATTAATATACACCGATCCTTTATGCTCCTCATGCAAACGTTTCGCTACTTGATAATATGATCTTTCATCATCTGCACTAACATGTGCTGGGCATACATAAACTTTCGCACCCATGGTTTTGAGCATATCAATTTTATCTGCTGAAGTTTTAGAACTTACTGCCAAAATACAGTTATACCCTTTTATTATACTCACCATTGCTATGCTAAAGCCAGTATTACCTGAAGTGGTTTCAATAATAGTATCACCAGATTTTAAAATTCCTTTGCGCTCTGCTTCTTCAATAATATGTAATGCAATCCTATCCTTAGAAGAATGCCCTGGATTAAAGGATTCTATTTTAGCATAAAACTCCCCTCTGAAACCGGAAGTTATATTATTTAATTTAACCAATGGCGTTTGCCCAATAAGCTCTAATATATTATTAAATACTTGATTCTTTTGTTTCATAAAAATACTTTATGAGTTACTAAAATATTAATTGTAACCTCAAACCGCGCAAAAATACAGCTATTTTTTTTAACTATATGTTAATGCCTTCTAAATCTAATAAAAATGCATACTCTTCAGCATCTTCTTTTAACGATTCAAAACGACCAGAGGCCCCACCATGACCTGTTTCCATATTTGTATGAAGTAATAATTCATTTTCATCTTTTTTTAATTCCCTTAATTTGGCTACCCATTTTGCAGGTTCCCAATATTGCACTTGAGAATCGTGCAAGCCAGTGGTTATTAACATATTAGGATATGATTGCGGTTTTACGTTGTCATAAGGTGAATATGATTTCATATAATCATAATAAATTTTATCATTAGGGTTTCCCCATTCATCATATTCTCCAGTAGTTAATGGAATTGATTCATCAAGCATTGTAGTTACAACATCTACAAAAGGAACTTGTGCAACAATGCCATTATAAAGGGTTGGCGCCTCATTAGCAACAACACCCATTAATAAGCCTCCTGCACTTCCACCCATGGCATAAAGATGTTTTGGTGACGTATAACCTTTTTCTACTAAATACTTTGAACAATCTATAAAATCAGTAAAAGTGTTCTTTTTTAATAAAAGTTTCCCGTTGTCATACCATGGTCTACCCAAATATTCACCTCCCCTAACATGAGCTATAGCAAACACAAACCCTCTATCTAAAAGACTCAATCTTATGGTTGAAAAATAAGGGTCAACTGTAGAACCATAAGAGCCATAAGCGTAAAGTAATATCGGTGTTTCTCTACTTTTAGTTGTATTGACGTGGTACACCAAAGAAATTGGAATTTTCGCACCGTCATGAGCATGTGCCCAAATTCGTTCTGAAACATAATTCTCCTTTTGAAATGCACCACCGAGCACTTCCTGCTCCTTCATTATGGTCTTAACCTTAGTTTTCATGTCAAAATCAATAATCGATGCCGGCGTTGTCATACCGTTATAGCCATATCGTAAAACTGTTGTATTAAAATCTACATTTGTGCCCGTATAGGCCGTATAAGTCTCATTATTAAATGACAAATAATAGTCGTCTGTATTATCCCATCTTAAAATTCGAATTCTATTCAGTCCATTTTTCCTTTCACTAACAACCAAGTATTCTTTAAAAATATCTATACCTTCCAACAATACA
The DNA here is from genome assembly GCA_023954685.1 of Flavobacteriaceae bacterium. Taxonomy (GTDB): domain Bacteria; phylum Bacteroidota; class Bacteroidia; order Flavobacteriales; family Flavobacteriaceae; genus JAGSHF01. Next base: position 3,304 of record JAGSHF010000124.1, read on the forward strand.
TCATCTCTATGAGGAATGACTTCTTCCCAATTAGATTTACTTGTTTGATGTTCCGGAGTTTTTAACAACTTAAAATTGGTTGCATTTTCTCCATTCGAAATAATATAAAACATATCATCAAAATGACTAATACTATATTCTAACCCTATCGTTCTCGATTGAAACATGCTAAAATCATCATCTGGAGTAGTTGCATTTAAAAACTGATACTCCGTAGTAAGTGTGCTAAAACTAGCTATAATAACATACTTTCGTGATTTCGTTTTATACACTTGAACACCATAGGTGTCATCGGTTTCATGAAATATTAATTTATCTACATCTGTTTTTTGACCTAGTTTATGTTTAAATATTTTTTCCGACCTTAATGTTTGTGCATTCTTTTGTGTATAAAACAAGGTTTTATTATCATTTGCCCAAGTTGCAGATCCAGTAGTATTTTCGATTTTATCTGAAAATAATTCTCCAGTTACTAGGTTTTTGAAATGGATAGTATATTGACGTCTACTTACCGTATCAATACCAAAAGCAGCTAAGTTGTTATCCGGGCTAATACTTATTCCAGATAATTTAAAATAGCGATGTCCTTTAGCCATTTCATTACAATCAAACAGCAATTCATCTTTTGCATCTAAGGTGTTTTTTCGTCTAAAGTAAATAGGATAATCTTGGCCTTTTTCATATTTCACAATATACCAGTAGCCATTATACTTATAGGGCACAGACGCATCATCTTCCTTTATTCTAGATTTCATTTCCTCAAATAAACTCTTTTGAAAAGCCTCAGTATGCTTGGTTTTTTGTTGATAATATTCATTTTCCCTATTTAAATAATCTATGACTTCAGGGTTCTCTCTATCATTCAACCAGAAATAGTCATCAATGCGAATATCATTATGTGCTGTTAATTCCGTAGGCTGCTTTCTTGCCTTAGGTGAATCTATCTTATTGTTCATATCTAATATAAGTTGATGGCAAAAGTATAATTATTCTATTGAGTTAAACGTATTATCCAACTTACTTTTAACCATTTTGCAATAAAAATTGGCTCAACATTTATTACTATATTTGATTCTTAACTAACATAATCCAATAACTATAATGAGAACTACTATAACGTCTGTTTGCAAAATGAGAATTCTAGCCAGTGCTTTGTGCGCGTTTTTTATTTTACTTCAGTTCAATTCATGTAAAGAAGAAACTACTATGAAAGAAAAGCCTAAAACCGCTTTAACTGACGCACAAATCATTGAAAAAGCCAAAGGCATTCACGAACGTGTCATAACGCTTGATACGCATTGTGATATTAATGTCAATAATTTTACTGATTCAATTAACTACACACAAGATTTGGATGCTCAAGTCACGCTACCAAAAATGATAAAAGGTGGCCTGGATGTTGCCTGGTTTATTGTTTATACTGGTCAAGATTCGTTAAATGCCGATGGTTATGAAAAAGCGTATAAGAATGCAATGTCAAAGTTTGATGCCATCCACAAACTAACAGAAGAAATTGCGCCAGACCAAATTGAATTAGCAACAACATCAGCAGATGTTAGGCGCATTCAAAAAGCTGGAAAAAAAGTAGCAATGATTGGTGTTGAAAATGCATATCCAATTGGAACTGATATAAAAAATGTTGAAAAATTTTATAATCTAGGCGCTCGTTATATGTCCTTATCGCATAATGGTCACAGTCAATTATGTGATAGTAATACCGGCGAAGCTGAAAACGATTGGCTTCATAATGGATTAAGTGATTTTGGTAAAGAAGTTTTAGTTGAAATGAATCGATTGGGGATTATGATTGATGTATCTCATCCTTCCAAAACATCAATGAAACAAATGATAGAACTGAGTAAAGCGCCAATAATAGCATCGCATTCTTCAGCTCGCGCATTATGTGATCATAGTAGAAACCTTGATGACGAGCAATTACAATGGATGAAAGAAAACGGCGGAGTTATTCAAACTGTAGCTTTTACATCTTATGTAAACACTGAAAAAAACGAAGCTAGAAATGACAAACTAAAAGAAATAAGAGAATTTGTCGCAGATTCTATGGGCATTGTATGGCATGACTGGAACTCTTTTGGCAAACTTGATGAAGCCGCTCAAATGGAATTCATTAAAAACAGAAAAACTGTAATGGATATTACTGATGCCAAAGCCAATGAAATTGAAAACTTTCCTCCTTCAGTTGATGTTTCCGATTTTGTAGATCATATTGATTATATGGTTGAAAAGATTGGACTTAAACATGTTGGAATCAGTAGTGATTTTGACGGCGGCGGTGGTGTTAAAGGATGGAATGATGCTTCCGAAACATTTAATGTAACCTTAGAATTGGTACGTAGAGGCTATACTGAAGAAGATATTGACAAACTTTGGAGTGGTAATTTATTACGTGTGCTTGACGAAGTTGAAGTCGTTGCGAATTCTTTAAAATAACACCTAATTTATCTAATTGAAAAAGGCAAGTGAAATAATATCACTTGCCTTTTTCAATTTTCGTTAGCCATTAACACAAGTTGATTTTTTAATTAGGTTACCATTTTTTTTCGAATCCTACTCAATTGCACGGGGGTAATATTTAAATAAGACGCAATGTGAAACTGAGGTATGAGGTCATCAATATCTGGAATTCGCTCTTTTAATTTCAAATATCTTTCCGTGGCGTCTAGTGACATTAGCTCTAAGTTTCTACGTTCGTATTGAATAAAGATAAATTCTAAAGTTTTACAATAAAGGTTAGAAATTTCAATTTCAGTTTTACACAATGCCTTAAATTTCACAAAATCTATTTCAAATAATTTGCAATCTGAAAGTGCTTGATAAGTCATTTGGGATGGTGCATCTACAATTAAAGACGTTAGTGCTCCAACAAATGAATTAGCCACAAACAATTTTTTATTATACTGTTTTCCTGCTTCATCATAATAATACGCTCGCATTACTCCTGCTACGAGCAAATGAATATTGGTTGCTTTTTCTCCTGCTCGTGCTATAGTATCACCTTTTTTAATTTTAGTATAACTGGAGATATTCTGCAATTTCTTAAATGCCTTTTCAGAAACTTTTGTAAAACTATTTAAAAACTCAAAGTTCTTGTTCATGTGTTAAATGACTAACAATTCAGATTTAGGGCTTAATTGCTAGATTAATTATTATTTTTATCTTCTAAATTTAATTATATTTTTTAATTCATGTCGATACTTATTACAAATATTAAGGAATTAGTGCAAGTTAGAGCTAAATCTATTCCAAAAATTAAAGGCAAAGCGATGAACGAGCTCCCAAAAATTGACAATGCCTTTTTAAGAATTGAAAAAGATAGAATTGTTGATTATGGGCGTATGGAAAGTTTAGCCAATCACAATGCTAATATAAAAATTGATGCGACCAATAAAGTCGTATTACCAACTTGGTGCGACTCACACACCCATATTGTTTATGCCAGCAATAGAGTACAGGAATTTGTAGATAGAATAAATGGTTTAAGTTATGAAGCCATAGCACAACGTGGCGGTGGTATATTAAATTCCGCCGAAAAACTTCAATTAATATCTGAAGATGAATTGTATAAACAATCAATAAAACGAGTTAAAGAAGTAATTAAAATGGGGACCGGCGCTTTAGAAATTAAATCTGGTTACGGCTTATCTACCGAATCAGAATTAAAAATGCTTCGCGTGATTAAACGAATTAAGGATCATTTTCCAATAAAAATTAAAGCTACGTTTTTAGGTGCACATGCGTTACCCGGTCAATTCAAAAATGATAAGTCAGGTTATTTAGATTTGATTATCAACGAAATGTTACCCATAATCGCAAAAGAGAATTTAGCAGAATATGTAGACATTTTTCTCGAAAAAGGTTATTTTTCGATTGAAGATACTAACCAACTGCTTACAGCTGCAAAACCATACGGATTAATTCCAAAAATTCACGTGAATCAATTTAATGCCTTTGGAGGTATTGAAGTCGCAACTAGCCATAAAGCACTTTCTGTAGATCATCTCGAAGTTGTAAATCTCGAAGATATACAAGCATTAAAATCTAGCGACACAATGCCGGTTGCATTACCACTTTGCTCCTTCTTTTTAAGCATCCCTTACACTCCGGCTCGAGCCCTAATCGATGAAGGTTTAGCGCTTGCTTTAGCATCAGATTACAATCCGGGTTCAACACCCAGTGGGAATATGAATTTAGTAATAAGTACAGCCTGTATCAAAATGAAAATGACACCCAATGAAGCCATAAACGCAGCCACAATTAATGGTGCTTATGCAATGGGGATTTCAGATGAGTATGGAAGCATCACTAAGGGTATGAAAGCCAATGTCATGATTACAAAAGAGATTCCTAACTATAATTATTTACCATATGCATTTGGTGATAATCACATTGATAAGGTAATTATTAACGGCGAAATAATTTAATCAAAAAAGCCTCAAACTTAAATAGTTTGAGGCTTTATTATATTGTGATTAACTTCTTATTTTAAGCTAAACTGAGTTGTTGACACCAAATTGTTTTGGTCAAATACATTAATTATATAACGTCCTTTTTCAAATCCAGCATCACCAATTGACTCTACAAATTCACAAATATCAAGGTTATCACTTTCATAATTAAACTTGCTTATTAAACTGTAATTTAATACTTGATCTTCAAATTGAATTTGCTCATTTAAACCTAATACATTGTCTTTAGGATCTAAAACTTGAACAAAAAATTCTTTATCACCATCTACAACTAATTTATTTTTAGAAACTGTATAGCAAACTCTAAGCTTATCTGCTCTTCTTGCTCTTTCTGTTTCGATCAGCTTTCCGGAAGTTCTAACAATAACACCAAAACCTTTTAAACCTACTGTAGATAATACAGCAGCATTTTCAACAATATTCGCCAAATCTGTGTTTTGTGCTAATAATGAATCATTAAAAATAGTACGCTCGTTAAGCTGTGTCTTAGTACTATCTAAAACTGTCGCTAATAAAGCATTCTCAACTTTTAAAGAATCATTTTCAGCCAATAAGTTATCCATTTCATCTTGTAGTGTCAAAAATTTCTTCTTATAACGCCATAAACTTTTCACATTATTATCACTAACTTTTAATGAATCCATCAAACCTTGAATTCTCTCTCTTGCTTCAACTAATTTTTCATTAGCTACTTCATTATCTCCAATAGCAACATCATACTGTTCTGCCATGTTGCTTAAATCCTTAAGCACTAAAGTTTTTTCTTCTGTTAATTGCTGAGTGGTAGCATCTGTTTCATTCTTTAAATTGAAAGTATAAAAGATGGTTCCTAATAGTAGTGCGACCGCTATACCTAATATTACTTTTAAACTTCTGTTATTACTTTCTGACTTGTTTTCCATAATAGTAAAATTTGTTTTTTTAATGTACTTTTTTATTGTTATATATGGCAATTATACTTTTGCAAGTGAAATCTTCTCGACTCTATCAACATATACGAACAAGTTGTCAACTTGGATGTTCTTCCATTTTATAATAAGTTTAATCTCGACCGTGGGATTTTTCTCAGCACCTTAAAATAAAGGCCTGAAGTCAAATGAGCATATATCAAAAATAGTAGCTTTTATAATCAGTAGTAACATCATATTATTATTATAACTTATTAATATTCTCACATTGTTCAATTCATTTTAATAACTCAAAAATTGCCCTTATCTTTATGAAGACTAAATATCCAATATGAAAACTAAATTTTATAGTATTTTATTGCTTAGCGTTTTGCTCTACACTTGTAAAACTGAAAATAACAAAACTGTAACACCGGTAATAGAGGACACTCCTGCTTCAATTGAAGAGCATAGTACTACGGATACCCATATAGAAAAAGAACCTGAAGTTATTA